>JBDSTB010000001.1:0-12523 GCA_039928455.1 Minisyncoccota bacterium
ATTTGAAAAAAGATTTAAAAGAAGCAGGATTAAAGGTAAGAATTGTAAGACTCAAGCCTTACAAAGAGAAAATTTATAAAAATCATTTACTTAACGTCTCGAATACGAAGAGAAATTAGGAAACCCAGCATCATGATAGCTGAGAGCACAACAAATAAAAATTTAAAAGAAGGAACATAGAGAAGTACAGGTATTGCGATGAGAGGAGCTACCACGAAAGCTAAAGGAAACATATTTCTGAAAAAACTAATTAGTCCTGCATCCGAAGGACTAATTTTCTTGAAAAAATAACTAGAGTTCATGATTTCAATTGTTGCTGCTCCAACCCTGGTTAAAAATAAAATGGATGCCCACATAAAAATATTTTGCGACTTGAGTAAAAATACTCCAATTGTAGAGATAGAAAGAATAAAAAATCCAACGGCCAGAATTTTTTTCTCTCCAACCCGGTCCGAAATTTTACCCAATGGATAATCAACCAAAATAAAAGGGATAAGCATAATTGAAAAGATAGTTCCTATGTTTGCCCAAGTAAATCCCATGTGCTGATGAAGATAGATAGGCATGTAAATTATCATCCAAGCGTAAAAAAAACATAGTAAAAATTCTGAAATATAAATTTTCTTTAAATTTTTATCTTTGAGTATAGTTTTAAATGTGGACCATACAGAAATTCTGCGGTAAATAGGATCCTCGAAATTTTTCATATGAGGGATAATAAACAAAAGAGCAGAAAGACTGAATAAAGCAGCTGAAGCGTACACTCCGAAATATGAACCTTTTGCCAAAAGGAAAACAGCCAAGGGCTGCGATAATATAAGGGCTAAATTTATTATAGTTAAAAATATTCCCCAGGTTCTTCCTACATTCTTATTCTTTGTGTAATCTTCAATAAAGACATCGCGAGTCAGCACCAAGCAGTAATTTGTTATTACATATAGAAGAAAAGAAACTACCTTTATAAAACCAGCCGTGCTTATAGCCAGAAGTAGAAGAGCAGTTGCGTTCAAGATGACAAAGAGAATACTTGTGCGATAATTCCCAAGTCGATTTAGAATCCGTGGCATTTCCAGCAAAAATAAAATAGACAAAATAGATGCGCAAGTAAAGATTAGTCCCACAAATTTTTCGCTGATTGTTTGCTCTAAAAAACTCGAGTTAATGTAGACAACCAATGCATATTGAAGAGAAAAAATAAAACTTATTGCGTAAAGAATTTTAAATGGGGCTTTTGATTTTGTCTGCATTTTTATTTTGCTTTTTTTAGACGCTTAATATTACTGGGATGACTAGAGGCCTCTTTTCAGTTTTCTGATATAAGAATCGAGATACAGTTTCTCCGAGTCCGGCTTTAATCTGGTCGAAGTCGATAGGTCCGTTTTTACTAGAACTATCTTCTACAGATTTTTTAATTATTATTCTAACTTGACGAAGGAGTTCCTGGTTTTCTTTTAAGTAAACAAATCCACGAGAAATTAAGTCGGGAGATTTTTTAAGTTTTCCTGTTTTCTGGTCAACGAGCGCTATGATAACAAACATACCATCTTGCGCGAGCATGACTCGATCACGTATGACGACGTCCTGTGTATCACTAATAGAAGTTCCATCCACCATCATGGCTCCGCTCGGCGCTTTTTCTTTTCTTAGCGTAATTTTTTCTCCGCCAGCAGATATTTCAATAATAGATCCATTATCAGGAACAACAATATTTTCTTCCGACATCCCGAGCTCCTGAGCTAATTCTTTATGACGCACAAGCATCGAGTGCCAGCCGTGAATAGGAATAAAGAATTTCGGATGAGTTTTTCTGTGAAGCCATTTAATGTCTTCCTGGTTGCCGTGTCCTGTGGCATGCACGAAATCCTCGCCCGAAGTTCGGTAGCTGATTATCCGCACTCCTTGTCTAGTCAATCCGTCTTTCATTTTCTGTACGGAAAGCTCGTTACCTGGGACGATGGATGCAGAAAGAATAATAGTATCTCCCTTGTGCAGTGAAAATTTAGTATGAGTTTTGTTTGCTGCTCTGTTTAGTGCAGAAAATTCTTCACCTTGAGCTCCGGTCATAAGAATTACAACTTTGTTTGGGGGGTAATTATTTGCTTCCTCAATACCGATAATTGTTCCCTTTTTTGGTTCGAATAATCCTGCTTCAATGGCGACTTCAATGTTTGTTTTCATCGAGCGGCCTTCAAGCGCGATTTTTTTCCCCATAGATTCCGCAAATTTTACGACATAGGCAAGGCGAGTAATGTGTGAAGCAAAGGCTGCGATGATAATTCTTCCGTTGATTTTTCTTATTAAGTTTTCCAGTCCTTTGTGAACTTTTTCTTCCGGTAGAGAAAACCCCTCGTTTTCTATATTGGTAGAATCTGTCAGGAGGAGGAGAACTTTTGCTTTATCAAATATCGAATATTCTTTTTCTTCTTCTTTTGAAACTATTCCGTCAACCTGATCGAGTTTGTAATCTCCAGGAGTAACTACCCACCCGTTATCAGTTTCAATGATGATACCCATCGAGTCGGGGATAGTGTGTGTTACCCCGAAAAATCTAACTTTTACTTTTCCACACATTATTACATCGTCTTTCTCAACAATATTTTCTTTCATTGGAGGAAGATGCGGGAATTCTGCTTGGCGCTTTCTCATCATCAGTATCGAGAGATTTCTTGAATAAACCGGAGGGTTACCGATACGAGATAGAACTAAAGGAACGCCTCCAATGTGGTCTAAGTGCCCGTGAGTTACTATAAGTGCGCGAATTCTATCTTTGCGCTCTTCAAGGTAAGTTGTGTTAGGTATCACATAGTCTACTCCGGGTGTTGCTTCGGTTGAGAAGTGCATTCCTGCATCGATGACAATAATGTCTTCTCCGATTTCGATTGCGGTCATGTTCTTTCCTACTTCTTCAACTCCGCCGAGGGGTATTACACGTACTACGCCCTTTTCTGGAGAGGGAAGATTGGTGCTATTTAAATTTTTATTCTGAGATTGAGCAAAAGGGCGCGATTTGGCAGTGGGGCCGAATCTTTTCTTTGTGTATTGATAAGTCGAACTTTTAATTGGTCTTTTACGGTCGTGTCTTTCGCCCGGCTTTTGCTGGGGTTTTTGGGTTTGAGTTCCTGGAGAATTTATTTTATTTTCCATTTTGTTTTCCTCTATGGTGAGCGCGGAAAACGGTAATCGTGTTTTTTTAATCATTTATTCTTGTTTGAAATTATTTTTGCTATTAGCTAAATTTTTCTTTATATTAGTTATTAATCTCTAGTTATTTTGGAGTTATTTTTTTACAAATATTCTCCATATGTTTTGGGTCTGACTATACCATAAATAGGCATTAAGATAACGATCCGAAGGGGATACAATACGATTCATATTATCTTGGTGGATATTTTTTGATACAACAGAAACAAGGTTTGGACTATATAAGAAAACTGCCGGCATATCTCTTTTTATTATTTCTTCGAACTGTAAATATTTCGTAACTCTGGCAACTGCATCTACTGTAATCGAAGCATCTTCTAAAATTTTATCAACTTGGGAATTGGTATACATTGCAACATTTAATCCTGGATCTTTTCGCTGCGAGGAATGCCAGAAAGCATATAAGTCAGATTCGCGGTTAATAATTTCTCCGAAAAGTAGTGCATCATATTTACGGGGACGGATTATTGTCTGGTTTAAGGTTCCGATTTCGAAAGTCTGAATATTAACCTTGATCCCCACCTGGAGCAGGTCCTGCTTTATGAGGTCGGCTGTTTTTTCGAGCTCGGGGACATTACCAGTCGAAATTGAAAATTCAAGTCTTGAGTTTTTTTTCTGCTTGTCTGTTTTCTGTAATACTCCATCTTGACCCATTTTCCATCCATCTTTTCCTAAATCCGCTTGAATTTTTTTTACGATTTCTTCTCTTGCAGCAGTTGTAGTAATGTTCGATTTCTGGTAGGCAACTATGCTAGGTGGAATCGGACTATTTATAACTTCTCCATAGCCAAAGAGAACATCCCTTACAATTTTATCTTTATCTATTGCTTGATTAATTGCACTTACCACTATTTTATTCGTAAAGAGCTGATTTTGGTTTTGATTAAAGAAAATTCCAAATACACGAGGGAGTACAGAAGACTGAATCTGGTAATTTTCTTCTTTGAGAATTTCTGCATTAAGTGGGGCAATTGAGCTTGCTTGTTCAATAGTTTTATTCTCCACGGCTTTCACTAATTCATCTTCATTGTTGTAAAAATGTAAGGTTATATTATTTAAATACGGTTTCCCTAAAATAAATTTCTTGTAGGAAGAAAGAGTATAAGTATCAATTATACCTGATGATTGCTTACTTACTGAATTAATCATAAACGGGCCAGAGCCTATAGGATTTGTATTTGCAGCGTTTAATTCAATGATAGAACCATCCCATAAGTGGAGGGGCAAGATGCCTAAAGTTGTATTTTCCAGAAACGAAGCGTAAGGCTGCTTTAGAGTAAATTGGATAGTTTTCTCGTCTATTTTTTCTACCCCGACTCCGTCCCAGCTAATTTTACGGGGGCTTTTTATTGCTGGGTCCTTGGCTTTATTTATGGTGAAAATTATATCGTCAGCAGTTAGAGATTTTCCATCTTGGAAAAATAAATTATTTTTTAAAGTAAAAGTATAAGTAAGGCCATCTTTGGAGATTTCATAATTTTGCGCAAGGTCAGGTATTAGAGTTCCATCTGGAGTTTTTCTCATTAGACCAGAATATATGAGTGCAACCATTCCCTGGTCCGCATCTGACGTGGCCAGAAGGGGATTTATAAATCTCGGAGTACCTAAAATTCCTTCAGATACGCTCCCGCCATGGTCCGGTACGCCTTCCATAAAAGATTTATTAATATTTTCGAGTAGCATTATTGTGCTCACCAAGAGAACAACTACCAAAGAAAAGAAAATCACCCTTTCTCTTTCTGAGAATGAGAAAAAAACATAATTTATCTCTGATCTTTTCGGCAATTTGAAATTGCGAATACGGCTATAAAGGTTTTCCATAAAAGAAATTTGAGAACAGAAGAAGTCTTAGCTGCTTGTCTTAATTATTATAGACAGAAAAGCCAATAAAGCAAAAAGTAATGCACATATAAATGACAAGTAAAACAAGAATTTTTCAAATCCACGGCGAGTATGATGAAAGCTGGATCCGTCGCTTCCACCAAGCGCTCCCCCTATTCCTGCGCTAGATTGCTGAAGCAATATGCTTAAAACCAATATTACTGAAAGAATTATCTGCAAATAAGGCAGAAGTTGGGCTACTAAATTCATACGAGGATTATTGCATAATATAGCTCGAATTGCAAATTAGAAGAAAATGTGGACTTTCTTTTCTTATTTGGTACAATTGTATTTGTTTTTATGTATACAGACTATTTAAACTATCCAAACTATTTAACTATTGTGAAAAAGATTCTAAGAATTTTTATTTTTGTTCTCTTCATTGGGTTTATTACGTATCAATATGGGGATGCTATCAAATCTAACCTAAGTCCCTATATAGAGAAAACAATGATGGCGCTAAATCTGGGCCCCTCGCCCTGTACTAGGGCCATTTATTACACCCTGGGAAGCATAGACCCCAAGTTTGGCATCACAAAATCTGAATTCCTCTCTGCGTTAGTTAAAGCAGAAGCTGTATGGGAGAAACCTTTCGGAAAACAGTTCTTTATATACGATCCAAACGGCGCAAGAGCCAATGACTTAAAAGTAAACTTGGTCTATGATTATCGCCAGGAAGCAACTCGCAAGCTAGCCTCTCTTGGGATTACAGTTAAAAGCAATCGCACATCTTATGATTCTCTTAAGTTACAATTTAATCAATTAAAAACACAATTAGAGATACTGAAAACTGATTACAATAAAAGCGTGGTAAGTTTTAATGCGGCAAACGCTGTTTATGAAAAAGAAGTTAACTACTGGAACTCCAAAGGAGGTGCACCAAGTGGGGAGTATTCCAAACTTCAAGCTGAGAAAGCTGCCCTAGATAGCCAGTCAGCAAAATTAAGCTTGAAGGCGAAAGCTATCAATGAAATGGTAAATGAAATCAATACTCTCGTCGTTGTTTTAAATACGCTTGCGCAAAAGCTTAATATTTCAGTTGATCAGTACAACATTGTGGGTGCTTCTCGAGGTGAATCATTCGAAGAAGGAGTATATACGAGCGATGGAGTGCACAGCCAAATTGATATATATGAATTTTCTAATCAGGACAAACTTGTACGAGTTTTAGCCCACGAACTAGGACATGCTCTTGGATTGGACCACGTTCCAGATCCCGCTGCTATTATGTACAAACAAAATGAAGGTACTAGCAACTCTCTCACAAGTGATGACATAGAAGCACTACAGGAACAGTGCAAAATAAGATAGTAAAAAAATAAATTTCTAGCTTAGATCGTTCCAAACGAGAAGTTTCCATTCATTTTTTTTGAGAAGGTGAGTGGTGTATGAACATATTGCCATACTCGCGTTGTCTATTGGGTTCTGGTAGCTTAAGTTGTTATACATAGAAGCAGTAAGCGTATCTCCATATAGCATATAGGAAACAATCATTTTGAGAAAAATTCCATGGGTTACCATTATGATTTGTCTTTCGGGTCGTTCGGCAATATACTGCAATAATTTTTTTGCCCTATCTTTTAAATCAACAAAATTTTCTTCATCAGAATACCTCAAGTTGTCATCATGAAAACTTTTATCTATTCGGTCCACTATTGCGCGCACTTCTCGATCTTCTCCTGAGTGTCCGACTATTTGGCTAGGGTTTCTTCTCTCCACCAGCAGATCTAAATATTCCACACTCATGTGTAGTTCTTTTGCGATAATATCGGCGGTTTCTTTTGTTCTCTGGTAGGGACTTGCGATTATTACTTCGGGTCTGCCCCTGTGTTTGGGAAATCTTTTTGCTGCTTCTTGTGCTTGCTTGCGTCCTTTTTCTGTAAGTGATCCGTCAGGTCCTTGTCTTATATTTATGGCGTTTAATAGAGTTTCACCATGTCTTACAAAATAAATTAGCTTTGTTGCCATGTGTACATCTTACTATAAAATTCTGATATAATTAAATATATGACAAGATTTGGCACAGCAGTTACAACGATAGGCATACTATTAATTGCCTTGCTTGGATATTTCTTTTTTGTTGTACCTAAAGCGCCTCCCGTCGAAGCTCCGATAAATATTCCTATTAGTAATCTCGAAAATCCTGCGCCAGTTACCCCCGGCGACAGTACTGTCACAAATCCCCCGTCAACTGGAACACCTACCGTAGCATCAGGGTGTTATGTTGGTGGATGTAGTGGAGAAATTTGTTCAGATCAGAAGGATATAGTTTCGAATTGTATATATAAAGAAGAGTTTGCTTGTTACAAGACCGCGAAGTGTGAAAGACAAAGTACTGGCAAATGTGGATGGACTTCAACGCAAGCGTTAAATTCTTGCATTAATAATGCGAACAGTGGATCACGAGTTGCCGCCGGCTATTTATCTGGACATGTTACTATTGGTCCTTTCTGTCCGGTAGAGCAGGTAGGTAAACCTTGTCCACCACCAGAAGGAGCCTACACCTCGCGCGAAGCGATAGTTTATGAAAGCGATGGAAAAACAGAAAAGGAAAGAATGCATCTTGATACAAATGGAAATTATAAATTCACCCTTGGGCCCGGGACCTATTATGTACAAATCGCCCCTGCTGGGATTGGGCCCGGGGAGAAGAAAGCTGCTACTGTTAAATCCTTCGAAACAACCGTTGTCAACTTCGACATAGATACAGGTATACGTTGATTTTTAGAGTCCAAGGCCGGGCTGTGGAAAACTCACTAGCTTTTTATATGTAACTGGTATAAAATTTAATATAGAATTAACATTGGTCGAAAGGGATTATTAGTAATTAGGAAGAATAAATCATATGACAACAGTAATAAACAACCCAGGACAGGGAACAAGTGAAGGTTCAGGAATGGGAATGGTGGTAGGTGTTATCTTAGCAATTATCTTGATCGGCCTTTTCTTAGTGTATGGCTTGCCAAGACTACGAGGTAATAATGCTCCATCAAACGTTGATGTGAACGTTCAGCTTCCATCAGGTAACAGCGGTGCTGCTCCTGCTCAGTAAAATAAGAGAAAAAAATAAACAAGAAACACACTCAAATCAAAACCCCCGCTCTTGCGGGGTTTTTGATTGTTCATTTTCTTTTAGAATTTTAATTTTTTTAGTTGAGCTTTACTCCCGAACTTGTAGCGCCGTTAAGCTTGATCATGTTATTTGCATCAATGTCTAGCTTCTGGCTGCTGTCAATTTGGAAGTTAGTCTTTACTGTTCCGTCGATGTCCATACCTTCTGTACTAGAGTCATCCTTAGTTCCTCCAACTATTAGGACAGAATTATCTCCGTTAATAGTTACATCCGCATTGCTCCTTGATTCAGTTTTAACAACTGGTGCGAAGATGTATTCTCCGTTTGCTGTTGTTACGTGAAGAGATTTGTCAGCCAAGAAGTCAAAGTTCAGGCTTGAAGTCTGGTCCGCATTCACTACAAATATCGTATTTATTTTCAATTCTCCTGAGGGAAGCTTTGCAACCTTAGTTGCTCCTGCCTTGGTCTTTACTACTACAGAATTTATCATCAGACGAACTTGGTCATAAGTTCCTGCTGGAAGTCTGATATCGGCTAAAAGGTCAGACTCATTTTTCGCGTTAAGCGCCAGAAGTCCGTAAGTTCTAGGTGTAGTTGAAACAACTGCCCAGCCACTGGTTGCGTTGTGTACTGAAACTTGGCTTACTTCCATATTGATTTCGCTGATCGTGCTCATATTTACAGCTGCATCCGTAACAGAGAAAATTGCTCGTCCTTGAGCGACGTTCTGTGGTTGGGTTGGCGTAGTAGTTACATTTGTATTATCTTGTACTTCGCCTTCTGGACGATTCATCAAATAAACTCCTGCTCCTATAATAACTATTGCTGCTAAAATAATTCCTAATGCTTTTCCCATATATTTTTAAATTTTTTAATAATTTTTACCCCTCGACAAAGAGATATAAGGCAGCTTGTGCTACCAGTATATTTGACGCCAGGTCACTGATTTTATTACATTACAAAAGTAGACCAATATGAAATAAAAGAAATTTTAAACCATAAACCGCGTCATCATATTTAGTTATACAATTAATATGAGATCTCAAGATATGACAGAAATTATTCCTCTAAACAACAAAATAGAATCCCTTGCTACGAAACCTTTTGAGAATAAAGGAGAGCAAGAAGCACTTCCAGAAATAATAGAAAAATTCGTAAATGATTTCGAGCAAAAACTTCCCAAAGAGGGAACACTTGATTACCAAGGCCCCACGGCACTTCGCTATGTTGGCCTCAGTACAAGCGATCTCATTGAGCTTCATCATAATGTTGGAAGATTAGAAAGCGATGCAAAAAGAATAGACCGTAATTTTCCCATGGAAGAAGAGAAACTTCGCACCTTAAGGGAAGTTAAGAGAATTTGCCGGGAAATACTTTGCTCACAGGAAGCAATTGATTTAATTAAGAAGTGGGAAGAAGCCAAACAAGATCCAGAAATCAAGGTTGGAGCGGACTTAGCGACTACGCTTGGTAATCAGATGCATTCGCTCTGGGAAAATATTGAGAAGCTAAAAACCTAGTAACTGAAATTTCCCTCTGACTGATTCGTCGTTATATTATATGAAAAACGTAACAATAATAGTAGTAATAGCCATAGCAGCAATTTTATTATTTTGGGTAATAGGTAAAAATCGTGTAGAAGTTCCTGTATTAAACGAGACAACGACAACGACCACAACAACAGAGACAACGACCAACCCACCGACAAATACCAATAATGAGCAGCCATTAAATCCAACGACGACAGAAGCGGGTACAAAATTAAGTGCTAAGCTTGGGCAGAGTATTAGTTTTGCAGGAGTGATTGGTACAGTATTGAGTGTAGTGGAGGATAGCAGGTGTCCAACAGATGTTCAGTGTATTCAGGCAGGAACAGTAAAGGTAAAAATACGTCTAACTTATGGAACGCAGTCGGAGGACGCCACTCTCGGCCTCAACCAGACATTTGCGATGGCAGGGCACTCCATAACACTCCTCGGCGTAACTCCCAACAAAGTTTCAACTAGGACAATTGCTCCAGCAGATTACACGTTCACATTTCTGGTAAAGTAAGCTAAGTCACATAATCATACAAAAGGCTTATTTTTTATAGGTTATTTTGTATTGACAAATGACTTCAATTATGGTATACTTATTTTATCGAATTTGAGCATTCCGCTTAGATTCATGTCCTTTTTGGAGAAGTAAGAAATGCGCCAGAATCACCCAGTTCCTTTCAGAATTCCTGTACGGAAAGTGAATTCTGAGAAGCTCAGACAGCTCGCTGATCGTCAGGAGAACGATGCTCTGCTCACCATGTCGCAGCCCGTCGTCGTTCTACAGCCGCTTCCGAAGATTTATCAGTGTAAGTGCTCCTGCGGGAAGATGGTGACGATTCTCCATATTCCCGGAGAGACTGCCCACGCAGTATTTGGTGGGAGAAAAAATATTTGGAGCTGAGAATCTGGCGCAGCGCAAAACCCAGTGGCGAATGCCACTGGGGATCGAGGACCAAAGCAATTTATTTTATTGCTGTGGTCCTTTTTAGTTTTTTAGTGATATAATTATTTCGAATATCCTAAGTTCAAACATCCACGCCCGTGGGCTCTTTCCGGAGACTGAATATGTCTGAACAGTTGCAGTTCAACTTCGACACAGACTGGTATAATGATGTCTCGCCCTGCGATGACTTCGCTAATATCGGTAGAGAGATCGTCGCAGCCGAAGCAATTCAGAACGCCGAAAACATGCACGTGTTGTTGAAAGTTTTCATGGGCCAAGTAGAGCCGGAAGATATATCTACATCCACGGAAGCGGAAGAGGAGGAGATGAAGCTAGAACGCGTAACACACATTTCATTTAAGCGAGTATTCAGCTTTGAGTGTATCCCCGAGGATGTCCTGAGCTGAAAGAACAACGCAACCCCGATAGCGAATGCTATCGGGAATAAACATTGAGACTAAAGCAATTGCTGAGGTCTCTTTTTCGTTTTGTGTTACAATTTCACAAATGGATATTTTTTCACACGGATTATACGGGGGAATAGCTTTTGGGAAAAGAAGCAAGAGGGACTACATCACTGCTTTTCTTTTTGGGATTGGATCTGATCTCTTAGCTTTCGCGCCCTACATTTTATCAATACTTTTTGGCCTTGCCCCGTTACCATCAGGTAAGATTGAACCTCCTGTCTCAGGTGGAGTCCCAACCTATGTCCACTCGCTTTATTATTTTACCCACAGTCTCGTAATTTACGCAGTATTTTTTGCATTACTTTTGTATTTAGGGAAAAAGAACTTGGCTAAGCTCACATTCGGCTGGCCTCTTCATATATTAGTTGATATTCCGACTCATTCGAGCGCATTTTTTCCAACCTACTTTCTCTGGCCAGTTTCCAATTTCTCTTTCAACGGCACTCCCTGGATCGAACCAAAAATATTTATTCCAAATGTCATTGTGCTTATGCTACTTTACATATTTTGGTATTTCAAAAAGAAGAGAAATGTTTGAGAGTAAGGATTTAATAAAATTACTAAAGCATAGTATAATTACAAACATGAAGAGACCCGTGTTAATAATCATAATTTTAGCTATTACTTTAGGGGCTTTTTTAGCTTTTAATCACAAGGGGGCTGTTGCTCCAGTGGTTATACCCGAGGAGCATACAATTACAGCGGAGACAAAAAGCGCAAACGTAGAAAATTACATCAGAACAAACATAGTTACTCTTTCTCCTGTACCAGCTGTAGTGGGCGGAACTTGGTATGTAGTTTCTGTTACAACAGACCCAGAAAAAAGTTCTGGAACCGTAGTTTATGAAGATGGTCACATTCAGGAAAATAAGTCCTTCATTTATACTATGAACAATAAAGGTGAAGTCGAAAGCCTAACGATAATAAAATAATTAATTCAAAATAAAATGATAGATCCAACAAAAATAAATATGAACCAGCTCCCAAAGAAATTTATCGACGGAGCAATAGGTGCACATGGGAAAGAAATTTTCTCTTTCTCTCTAACTTCTGGGAATAACCTTGATTCTTTTGCCACAACTCCTCAGGTTATGAAGAGCATTGCTTCGTGGGTAGCCAAACAAGTAGAAGCTTACGAGAAACAATACGGCGAGATCGACATGACTCCGCCCTCTATCGTGAGTCCACTTCAGGCATCAGATTTGAAGAAGGGAGAAGACGAGAACTAGAACAATAGAAAGAAAGTTATACACAGAATTGATTGTGCTCCAACAAGTGTAATGATAAAATTTCATCACATATGTTAAGCATGCTTGCGCTCGTCGCATTGATTTATGCAATAGCTTCCAACAGGTCCCTCGCTTCGCGCGTTGAGGCTCTGGAATTTCAAATTAAAAATCGTGGCGGGACAGTTCCGCTC
>JBDSTB010000002.1:0-8014 GCA_039928455.1 Minisyncoccota bacterium
AGAATTATTGCAATTTTTGAACCCCACACTTTCTCTTGGAGAAATCGTGGAGCGTTAAAGTGGTACAAAGATGTTTTTGATGGTGTATCGGAAGTAGTTCTTCTCCCTCCACCCGCGCACGGAAAAGATTCTCACGACCAACTCACCTTTGACGAAATTTACACTGAGATCAAAAAATATGTAAGTACAAGGAAAGCTAAAACTGAGAAAGAAGCCTTAAAAATAATAAAAGAAATAACAAAAAAGGATGATGTTATCGTGTTAGTTTCCTCTGGTTCGCTTCTTGGTCTTACAAAATCGGTGCCGAAGTTAATTGAGCGCCTTTTTTAGTTCTTCCATATCGTCAAAATGGTGTTTGACACCTTTAATTTCTTGATAGGTTTCGTGGCCCTTGCCTGCACAAAGAATTATATCTCCATTATTTGCTAACTTTATGGATTCTTTTATGGCTTCTCTTCTGTCTGGAATAATTTTAATTCTTTGAAGTTGTTCGTCCGATAAACCTTGTTTCATTTCTAAAATTATTTTTTCTGGGTCCTCGCTTCTGGGGTTATCCGATGTAAAAATGCAAATATCAGAGAGTTCTGCTCCAATTTTACCCATAATGGGTCGTTTAATGGGATCGCGATCTCCTCCACAACCTACAATTGATATGATTTTACTCTGTTCGTTTGGTTTTATTCCGCTATTTATTTCTCTTGCAGTTTTAAGCACATTTTCAAGGGCATCTGGGGTATGAGCATAGTCCACAATCACCAACACGCCACTCGACGTAACAAAATGTTCAAACCTTCCTCTCGGTGGCTCAATTGATTCAATAATTTTATTTACCCGAGGCATATCAAAATCAAGCAATGAACATGCGCTCCAAACACCTAACAAATTATACGCATTAAATTTGCCCAATAAATTAGAATGAATTTCTATATCATTAAAAGCAAGCTTCAACCCATTGAAATTTGTTTTCTTTATTTCTCCCTCAAAATCCCCTTTAGCAAACCCATAAAAGAAAGGATGTGCTTTTATCCCCTTACACATATCTACTCCGCGTTCATCATCGATATTTGAAAGTGCAAAAGCTCTCTTTGGCAACATTTCGAAAAATTTCTTTTTCGCCTTAAAATAATTCTCAAAACTTCCATGATAATCCAGATGATCATGAGTAAGGTTGGTAAAAATTCCACCTACAAAAGTAACTCCTGCCACCCTGTCCTGATCGAGCGCGTGTGAACTTACTTCCATAAAAACATACTCGCCCCCCTTCTCAACCATTTCGGTCAGAAGTTTATTTAAGTTAATCGGATTTGGGGTGGTGCGCAAAGCTTCTCTCCTTTCTTTTATTATAATATTTTCAACTGTTCCGATAAGCCCAGCTTTGTACCCTAGGGCTGTGGCAATTTCATAAAGGAGGGTGGCAGTAGTTGTCTTGCCATTTGTGCCAGTCACTCCCACAATTTTCAGCCTAGAAGACGGGTTACCAAAAAAGTGGTATTTTGCTAGAGTAGAAATCATGCGTCTTTGTATTTTCAAGCTTTTCATTAGAGTCTAATTATACTAAAAAAGGTAAAATAAAATAATAATACAAAAGACTAACTACTAACCAGTAAAAGGAAAAACGCAAGCAAATAACTCCTTTATAATTTAAGAAATGTCGAGAATAATTCCATAATTCCACTTTCTTAAAAAAGAAATAAGTCTTAAATACTATAAACTCTATTGTGGTGGTAAATACAAAAATTAATAAAATTTTATAAATGAACAATAATTCAGATATATACAAGAAATACAAAAAAACCGCAGAAAGGGCATACATAATTGCATTGATAAAAAGTGGTTTAGTTATCTTTTTGCCCACAATGGATCTATAAGTAAATTCGAAAATAAATCCTATAAGTAATCCAGTTGCAAAATTTAAAATTACAGCATTAGTCATACTATCTATTTTTCGGTTATTACTTTTTCCTAAATTTAATTAATTAGCGACTTCCTGTGCTGAGGAGCGTTAATAAGTCCGCACTTTTTGTATTTGTAGACTTCGCCTGTTGCGGGATTGATAGCCCCGCATGGACAAGGGTCGTTACGCCCTATACTTTCGCCACTTCCTGTTTTAGTTACGTCTGTATTGGCTGCATCGAGAGTTGACTCGGTGTGGCTTGTCACAAGCGTCTGTCGTGGTTCGTTGTCATCCCCCTTGGCTGGTTCAGTAATAGTACTTACTAGAGAAAAAACTTGTTCTTTGAAGACTTCTTCCATTTCCTTAAACATCGCAAGGCCGTCTTTCTTGTACTCAACAATAGGCTCTCTCTGGCCGTAAGCTCGAAGGTTAACAGAACTACGAAGATAATCCATCGCCTCCAGGTGCTCCATCCACAATGCATCAGTTGTGTATAGGGAAATCCTTCGAACAGTTTCCTGGAATGCTTCAACTCCTAACTTCGCTCTTTTTTCCTCGATGATTTTTCTTGGGTCAATTACCTCTCTAATCGATTCCTCTTCACCGTTTGCTTCAAAAGCTTCTCTTCGCTCTTTGGCTTCTATGACTTCCTCAAGTAATGCTTCTATTTCTTCTTTTTTCGCCTTGAGCATATTTTCTCGTCTCTGGTAGATAATTTTACGCTGATGGTTCATAACGTCATCATATTCTAGAGTGTTTTTTCTGGCATCGAAGTGAAATCCTTCAATCTTTGCCTGTGCGCTCTCGAGTGTCTTACCAATGAAGCGGTTTTCAATCGGCTGGTCTTCCGGAATTCCGAATCTTCCCATCATCGCCTTTATTTTCTCTGATCCGAATACGCGCATCAAGTCATCTTCAAGCGACACGTAAAATTGAGTTGCTCCTGGATCACCTTGTCGCCCTGCGCGACCTCTTAACTGGTTATCTATTCTACGTGCTTCATGTCGTTCGGTACCTAAGACAAAAAGTCCACCTGCATTTTTCACCAATTCATATTCTTCTTTGGTATGAGGATTGCCTCCAAGTTTGATATCGATTCCTCGTCCTGCCATGTTAGTGGCGATTGTAACTGCGCCGCGCTTTCCTGCTTGAGCTATTATTTCTCCTTCTCTTTCATGATTTTTAGCGTTAAGTATTACGTGCTGTACCCCTACTTCCTTAAGATAAGCTGAGAGTAGCTCGTTTTTCTCAATCGAAATTGTACCTATAAGGACAGGCTGACCTTTCTCGCTTATTTCTTTTACTTTTTGTGCTATCGCCTGGAACTTCCCCTTCTCGGTCTGGAAAATTAAATCATTGTGATCGACGCGCACTACGGGTCTATTGGTAGGAATAACAATAACATCGAGCCCATAAACTTTTAAAAATTCTTCTGCGGATGTCTGCGCCGTACCTGTCATACCTGAGAGCTTTTTATAAAATCTGAAATAGTTCTGGAAGGTGATTGATCCTGAAGAGCGAGTTTCGTTTTCGATCTTCACTCCTTCTTTTGCTTCGATTGCTTGGTGAATTCCTTCTGACCAGCGTCTCCCTGGCTGAAGACGGCCAGTAAAAGGGTCCACTATTATGACTTCGCCCTCTTTCACGACATAATCCTTATCTTTTTCAAATATTGCCTGCGCTTTTACTGCAGTTTCCAGGTGATGCACATACTTTATACCTTTTTCGGTATATATATTATCAACTCCCAGAAGTTGTTCGGCTTTGTTTATCCCAGAATCCGTGAGAGAAATAGCCCTTAGCTTCTCATCTACCTCATAATCCAGGTCCTTTTTTAGCTGTTTTGCAATCTGGAAAAATTTCACATAAAAATCTTCTGAATCCCCCGCAGCAGAGGAAATAATGAGCGGCGTCCTAGCTTCATCTATTAAAATAGAGTCCACCTCGTCCACAATTGCATAATTATGACCTCTCTGCACTAAATCATTTATATTTACTGCTAAATTGTCACGCAAATAATCAAATCCGAACTCATGGTTCGTTCCATAAGTGACATCCGCCGCATATGCTTCTTTACGCGATACGGGCTTCAAATAATCATAAACAATTTTAAATTCCCCGACGCGGTCGCGCTCTTCGTCTTCCTCTTTGTGCGATGCATCATATAAATAAGAGACGTTCGAGGAATTAATTACTCCGACAGAAAGCCCAAGAAAATTATAAACCTGCCCCATCAGCACTGCACCAATTCTAGAAAGATAATCGTTCACTGTGACGATATGTACTCCTTCACCCGTTAGTGCATTTAAGTACGCGGGTAGAACTGCAACTAAAGTTTTTCCTTCACCGGTTCTCATCTCGGCAATTTTTCCATTGTGAAGTGCAAGTCCTCCTATCAATTGCACATCGTAGTGACGTTCACCCAGGTTTCTCTTTGCAGCTTCGCGAACAAGCGCAAAAGCCTCAGGAAGTATTTGTTCCAATGTTTCACTCTTCTTTTCTGACTGGGCTAATCTGTCTTTAAATTCCTGGGTTTTCTTGGAAAAATCCTCGTCTTTTAACGCCGAAATGTCCGCCTCAAGTACGTTTACTTTTTCGACAATTCCCTTTACATTTCCTAGGAATTTTGAACTTTCGTCTCCAAAAATTTTTCCAAATACTGACATATTAAATATCTTAGCATAAAAAGAAAAAACTTCCGACTTTAGATCGAAAGTTTTCTCTAGTGTTCGAAACGAAGACTATGCTCGCTTCTTCTTTGCTCCTCCCTTCTTCTTTGGAGCTGCCTTCTTTGCTTTCTTTTTTGCTGCCATTTGATTTGTCGCTAATTTCTTTAAAAAAATTTAATGAAGTTTTGCGAAATTAATTTTCTAATTTAGTTTGCAATAAACCGACCAAAAATTTATTGCTTCGAACTTAATTAATTATCTCGCATATCAAACTTAAATACAATACTTTTTCCGCAAAACTGTGGATAACTCCCAAATTTATTTTTGCGAAGTAAATTATAAAATTGAGGATCCCGTACTAAATTTTACTAAACAATTTATTTTAGAGAAAAATAATTTAAAACCGGAAAGAAAAATAGGGCACGAAAAATTATTCCAAAATTTTAGTACTGGGATAAAAACAAAACCCCGCACTAGAGCAAAGCTCAGTACGGGGCTTGAAATTGCTTCCATTTGAAGCGAGTGGTGGCGAAACTCCAACATATGTGCCTATGTGAGTGCGATCACTCGCTACAGATAAAAACAATTTCTTAAGTTATTATTATATCACAATTCTTATTTATATTGATTCTTATATTTTATAGATTATAGGTCGCCTTCTCTAAGATATGGTCAACCACGTGTGAAGCTTTAATACCTATGAGCTCACAAACTTGAGAAAAATGCGAATCAACGTTGAGATCAGGATGTGATCCTATGCCGAATAAATATATTTTCCCTCTTGTGTTCAGAACAAAATCAGATTTAAGATAATGCTTAGCTCCCAGGTGTGAATACATGCCCTTCACTGTATTGATTAATTTCTCCTTTTCTTCGCTTGAGAAATTGCCGAAGGAATTTCCAAGAGGAAAAGTATAAACTTTTTCACTTCGAAAATTAGGAATAGAATGCACGGAGGCAACTTTCCCGGCAATGAATTCCTGAACTAAAATACTTTTATCATGCTTTACGCCGTCTTCGATAGCACCGGCTAACTCCCCGAAAGTTTTTGCTAAATGTATTCCCATATTCGAATCAGGGGTGAAAGACTTTACCAGCCATGGCGCACCGAACTTCTCGTGTACTTCCTTGGCTTTTTTGATAGAGTATCTTTCTCTAGGGCCATCAAAATCTTCTTGATATAGGGGTAGCACAATCGAGCGCGGCATAGAAATACCGAGTTCCCTTACATTATTTTTCAAAAAATCATTATTCTTTTCCAGCGCAGAAAAAAAGGGATCATTCCCAATACTTGGTATTGAAAGACTTTTAAGGGTGTTCGACATACCTGGAAATGTTGTATCCCAAACTAAGTCAACTTTTGAAGCAAGCTCAGCGGGAACTATAGGTACACCACTAAAATGCCAAACGCCATTATGATCTATTAAAATATCTGAGACTTTCCATGTATCCGAAAGATTGTCATTGATATGCAAAATTATTTCCCCGCCTTTCTTGAGTGACGAAATATAGTGCTCGCCTTCTCCTCCGCGGATTACTCCTAATCTTTTTTTAGTTTTAATTTCACTGTTGGCTTCCATATTAAAATTATAACAACAAACGAGGAGCATGAACAGCTTGCTTGTTTAATGTCCGAGTGCTGTTGTTATATGGTAATCCATATAACATAAAATGAAAATCGCCCTCGGTGAGAGCGATCTCACTGGGGCGATTGATTAGCTGAACAGGAGTGCGGGGTGGTTGGCATCAAAAGGATAGCCGACCCGAAACCATTCGAAAACGAACTCCCCTCTCTTGTCAAACAGAAAAGGTACCTGGAGATGATTATTATGACCAATGATAATTGACCCCCAGAAAAAAACAGCCTTCCCTCCAAAAAGTTGACGGAAGGTGTCGAGACCCAACTCCTTGATGGCCTTCGCATCTTGGAGGTTTAGGCACCTAGAAAGAAGCTGTTTCTCCTTCAGCTCCAGGTGGATCTCGTGCCCAGTTACACTTAAGTCAGTTTGTAAACACGGGTGAAGCCACTGTCTTACGTGCTTGCGGACGTCGTACGTTTCCCTGCCGACTTGCTCGAGTTCAGGATGAAGTACCCGTGCGTAAGTGGGGTAATGGGGCTTCATCGAGCGCGGAACCTGGATGATCAGACCTTCCATTCTCTCCCCTCCTCGGTGGGTAAATTATTTTTTAAAAAAAAGAGCCTACTTTCCTATTATATATCAAAAAAATAATTCTAGGTCAAAAAAAGTAAAACACCCCGCTTGCGCGAGGTGTTTTTTTTGCTGTTCTATGTTTTGTTTCGTTCTTTACCCCGTAGTAGATCTGTAAACAGATTCACTACAGGGTTTAACTTTTTTATTTTATATGTCTTTCCATATAGTCAGATTTTTTAGAGTTAAACCAAACTCCACCTTTTTAGTTTGTGATGGGCAAACATTGTGTAGTCAATTGAGCTACACAATACCGACTCAATAAATCCGATCGGAACGGGTCCGATACACAATCCTAATAAATTAGAATTGGGATGTTTTTCAAATTGAATTATTCCACGACCAGCTTCCGCTAGCCGTGCCTTGTTACGACTTAGTCCCTGTCATCGAGCTTACCTTAGGACCTGCTTATGCAGATACTTCGGGTATTCCCGACTCCCTTGACTTGACGGGCGGTGAGTACAAGACTTGAGAACGTATTCACCGCAGTTTAGCTGACCTGCGATTACTAGCAATTCCAGCTTCATGAAGTCGAGTTGCAGACTTCAATCCGAACTGAGGCCATTTTTATACGATTAGCTTAGAGTCGCCTCGTCGCAACGCGTTGTAATGGCCATTGTATTATGTGTGTAGCCCAGGGTATCAAAGGGACATGCTGACCTGGCGTCATCCTCTCCTTCCTCCCCGACCTCAAAAAACTTTTTTGCTGAAAAATTATTTCAGAAAATTTTCTAAGGTCGGGGCGGTCTCGTGTGACACTTGTAACACACAACGAGGGTTGCGTTCGTTAGCCCACTTAAGGGTACAATTCAAACCACGAACTGACGACGGCCATGCATCACCTGTCCATACGTCTTGCGAGGGCCAAAGTTTCCTAAGGCTTTCGTATGGATTTCTAACCCTGGTAAGGTTCTTCGTTTACCATCGAATTAAACCACATAATCCACTGCTTGTGCAAGTCCCCGTCTATTCCTTTGAGTTTTAGCCTTGCGGCCGTACTTCCCAGGCGGATCTCTTAACGCGTTAGCTAAGCCACTCAGAGGGTCGATACTCCGAATAGCGAGAGATCATCGTTTAGGGCGTGGACTACTGGGGTATCTAATCCCATTCGCTACCCACGCTTTCGTGCTTCAGTGTCAAATATGCGCCAGTGTACTGCTTTCGCTTTTGGTGTTCCCCATGATATCAACGGATTTCACCCCTACACCATGAGTTCCGTACACCTCTCGCACTTTCAAGTT
>JBDSTB010000003.1:0-8173 GCA_039928455.1 Minisyncoccota bacterium
TGTCCAAGCATCCTTATTACTATTAGTTGTTCCTGTTTTAACTGCGACAGCGTGGTCGGGTATAAAAAGAGCTGAGTGGGAACCGAAAGTGGGAACTCTTGCTTGCTCATCGGAGAGGATATTTGAAATAATTAAGGCTGTATTTTTTGGTAGAATTTCTTTCTCGTTTGGGGTGTATTCTTCCAGAACACTACCATTTGGTTGTTCAACTTTTAAAATGCCAGTATAGGGATTTCGAATTCCATTGTCTGCAAAAACACCATAAGCAGAAGTAATATCAAGAAGGCTTACTTCTCCACCTCCGATAACTAAAGTAAGCCCGTACCTACTAGAATCAGTAAGAGTGCTTATTCCCATATCAACTGCTGTTTTAAGTGAATTCTTGAGTCCTGTTAAGTAAAATAGTTTAACAGCTGGAATGTTTATTGATTGCGCTAATGCATCTCTTAGTTTTATTGGTCCACGATATTTTCCGTCATAATTTTTCGGCATGTAACAGTCTGCTTGGTTATGCCCAGCTGATGCTTTTCCATAAGGATCACAGGTGGTCTGGAATTCTGTTGGTAGGTCGAAGAGTACTGTGTCAGGTGTATACCCTTGATTGAAAGCAGTAGCGTAAATGAAGGGCTTAAAGGAAGAACCAGGTTGTCTGTGTGCAGTTGCAATGTTGTAATTCCCATCAATTTCTTTATCAAAATAATCTCTAGAGCCAACCATCGTAAGAATTTGTCCTGTTTTTGGATCAATAGCTACAAGGCTGGCGTTTTTTCCATTCCAGTTTTTTGCATTCTGTAGTGCTCCTTGGTTGACAATTTCTTCGCCCTTGGCTTGCAAATTATAATCAATGGTGGTTGTAACTTTTAACCCTCCTTGCTCAACAAGGTCAGGGCCATATTTTTGTTCAAGATAATCCTTTATAAAAAATACAAAATGGGGGGCTTTTATGCCAGTTTTTGCCTGAGGAGCAAACACAACGACTTGACTCATTGCTTTGTCAAAATCTTCCCTTTTGATGAAATTTAACTGAACCATTCTCGAAAGGACTAAGTTTTTTCTAGCTTCAAGTTTGTCGCGATTTTTTCCAAAAGGAGAAAGGTAGGTCGGCGACTGAGGGATAGCCGCAAGATAGGCAGCTTCTGCTAGTGTTAGATCCTTTGGATCTTTATTGTAATAAGTTTTACTTGCTTCTTCAATTCCGTAAACGTTTCCCCCATAAGGAGCTTCGTTTAAATAGTATTCAAGAATTTTATCTTTTGGGATTGCTTGGTCAATTTTAATTGCAAGTACCCACTCCTTAACTTTCCTCGTGTAAGACCTTTCTTGCGTAAGAAGTGTGTTTTTAACTAACTGTTGTGTGATCGTGGATCCTCCTTGTGTGCGGCCGCTAGTACCAAAAGTATTTGCAAGTACTGCTCGAATTATTGAACTAATTTTTATACCCCCGTGATTATAAAATTCCGAGTCCTCGATCGCAACAGTTGCATTCTTTATATTCTGACCCATTTCCTCAGAAGTTATATCGGTCCTTTTTTCGTCTTGGTGAATATCATAAAGAAGAACTGTGCCGGTACGGTCATAGATTTTTGTTGAGTTAGGGACTTTTCGCTCAGCAAATGCATGAAAGTCTGGGATTCGGAAGGATGAAATCCAAAGCACAATTAATGTGATAAAAAGTATAAAAACGCTTGTCGAAAACATAATCACATTCTTCCAAAATTTATTTTTTTTAATTCTTTGAATAAACTTGCGCATTCCTCCTATAATAGCAGAAAACGTCGATTTTTGTAATTTATTTTTGAGATTTTAGGATAATTATGATAACCTTTGAACATGGACAATAAAGATAAAATAAATGAACTACTAACCAGGGGAGTTGATAAGATCTATCCATCAAAAAATAATCTAGAGCAAGTTTTACTATCAGGTAAAAAATTAAGAATTTACCAAGGTTTTGACCCAACAGGGAGCCTTCTCCATCTCGGCCACATGGTTGGTTTTCGAAAACACAGACAGTGGCAGGATTTAGGGCACGAAGTAATTTTCCTCATTGGGGACGGGACAGGACAAGCAGGAGATCCAACGGGAAAGAAAAAAACAAGAGAAAAATTTTTTACACAAGAAGAGCTACGAGCGAACGCGAAGGATTATTTAAACCAAGCTTCTAAAATAGTGCGTTTCACTGGCAACAATCCAATCAAGATAATGTACAATGGAGACTGGTTGAACAAACTAAATCTTAAGGATATATTAGACATTGCGCAATATTTTTCTGTACAGCAATTAATCGAGAGAGATATGTTCCAAGACCGTCTCAAGGCTGGAGAACCTATAAACTTAAGAGAATTTTTATATCCTTTATTACAGGGCTATGATTCTGTCGCTCTCGACGTGGATCTTGAGCTTGGGGGCACAGACCAAACATTTAATATGCTAGTAGGCAGAACACTTTTAAAGACAATGAAGGGTAAAGAAAAATTCGTTATGACAATGCCTCTTTTATCGGATTCCACAGGAGTTAAAATTGGGAAAAGCGAAAATAATGTAATTGGTATGACGGACAAACCCGAAGATTTATTCGGTAAAATAATGGCGCTAGGGGACGATACGATTATACCAATGTTTAATTTGCTTACGGATGTTCCAGAAAAAGAAATAAAAAAGTTCGATCTCAAAAAAGATGCCCTAAAACTAAAGAAAAAAGTTGCTGGCTTAATCATTGAACAACTACATAGCGAAAAAGATGCACTATCCGCAGAAGAAAGTTTCTCTAATACCTTTCAAAAAGGAGAAATCCCAGATGCAGTAGAAGAAGTAGAAAACAAAGGCAGACCCATTGATGTCATTCTTGCAAGGGGAGGAGTCAAGTCCTTGTCAGCGGCAAGAATATTACTTGATGCTGGAGCAATAAAAGACATGACTGAAGACAAGAAAATAACCCAAGAAGATAAGTTGCAAAGTGGGCATGTTTATAAAATAGGTAAACATAAATTTATTAAAATAATATAGTATAAAACAAAAAGCGCCCTGAATTTTAACATCGGAGCACTTTTTGTTTTAGATTAATTGCTACCTATCTCTATCCGGATCTTCCTCGTCTAGTCCAAAATCTAAATCATCTGGAATTTCCAGTGGTACTTCTGCATCGTCGTCTATCTTAAATCCAGGTTCAACTACTTCTTCATCTTCATCGTAACTCATTTTTTATATTTGAATTTTTATTTTTTATTAAACAAACGACCCCCTTACTAATTTCTTACTTTGTAACAAAATAAAAAATGGTTGGCAATAGCAAAAAGGATGGAAGTGTGGATAAGTAGGTGAAGTTTTGTGTAGCACGAGAAAGCCCCCATGGGTGGGGGCTTCGTAATGGCAATAAAAGTGCCTTGTGAACGAACTACATGCAACCTCTGGTCAATAGCCGATTGAATTACAGCAGTCCTCTATTTAATATGACGCACCAAATTCTAAAACATTACACTATCTCTTTATTACTCAATTAATTTGATAGTTTTGGATTGTTCAATATTTTTTTATGTGCGCAAAGCAAGTTAAAGCGATAGCGATAGCATCTAATTCATCGTCAGATTTCTTTTTTTTATCAATATTAACCAATAAATTAACCATTTTAATCATATTTTCCTTGCTTGCTCTACCATATCCAGTAGTAGCAATCTTAATCTGGGGTGGAGAAGCCTCAAAAATAGCCATGTTAGCCCTTGCTGCTTCATAGACGATGACTCCACGCGCCTCAGCCACACGCATTACTGTTTTTTGGTTTGTGTTCAGAAATAGGGTTTCTATTGCAAGCATATCTGGTTTCCATTTTTCTATTATTTTCCGTATCTCTTTACCGAGGCTGGCAAGTCTAAGAGGAAAATCTTCCTTAGCAGAAGTTTTAAAGCATTCTGAAAAAAGAACCCGCTCTTTTTTATCACCCGCGTTTTTCTCAAGTACTGCTATTCCTAGTCTTTCAAATCCCGGGTCAATTCCTAAAATTCTCATAAAAGCTTTTCTTGTTTTTGCGAGTCTTTAAAATCAAACCCAAGATGGTCATATGCCTTTTTCGTTGCTATACGTCCGCGCGCAGTGCGCTCAAGAAGTCCAAGCTGTATTAAATAAGGTTCGATAACTTCTTCTACGGTTGCTTCTTCTTCTGACATAGCGGCGCCGATTGTTTTTAGTCCTACTGGACCACCTCCAAACTTCTCTATTAGAACTTCCAAGAATTTTCTGTCTGAAGAATTTAGTCCAAGTTCATCAACTGCGAGCAAATAAAGAGCTTCTTTTACAGTCTTTTGATCTAAGCTTTTTTTATTTACTTGAGCGAAGTCACGGCAACGTTTCAAAAAATAGTTTGCAGTTCTGGGAGTAAATCTGCTCCTCTTCGCAATTTCATTCAATGCTTCTTCATCGAGGGTGGCTTCTAAAAGTTTGCTTGATCTTTTAATAATTTTTGCGATTTCTTCGTTTGAATAAAATTCCAACCTGAAAACCCCACCAGAGAAACGTGAGCGAAGAGGGGAAGAGATCAGCGCGACTCGAGTTGTTGCTGCGATTAAAGTAAAAGGCGGAAGGTCGAGCTGAATAGTTCGAGCAGACGGTCCTTTACCAATAATTATATCTAGTATCCCAGATTCCATAGCAGGGTAGAGAATCTCCTCTACCATTTTATTAAGCCTGTGGATCTCATCGATAAAAAGTATATCCCCGGGGGATAAATTTGTAAGAATTGAAGCTAAATCACCAACTTTCTCAATTGCGGGCCCGGAGGTAACCTTCATCTGTCTGCCTGTTTCGCGTGCAATCAGGTGGGCCAAGGTTGTCTTCCCTAGCCCGGGAGGACCATAAAATAGGACATGTTCAGGGATATGACCTCGTTCCTTGGCAGCATCAAGCAGGATTTTAACGTTATCTTTTATATGTTTTTGGCCGATATATTCATCCCAGCTTGTTGGGCGCAGGGTTTGGTCAAGATATATGTCGTCTCCCTTTTTAACATCATTATTATTGGCTTCTTTTATAGGTGTGCTTGACATAGGATTTAAAACATGCTATATTACTAGGTAGTTAATTATCAACACGATATACACCGTGATATGCACATTATAGCATTTGCATAGTTTTCTATATAGTATAATTAATTTTAGAAGAGATTGAAGAAGGCATTAATCTCTAAGCAATCAGCCCAAAGGTTATACGAGTTTGCATAGGACGTTCTGGCGCTTTAATTAGTTTGCTGGGTCTATCCTCTAATAATTTGTTACTCTTCTGGCCCAGCCAGGAAAGGATTGTTTAGAGATTAATGCTTTTTTTGTTGCTGATTTTACTAAATTTTATTTTGGGTTTTATTCTTCTATCAAGTCGACAACACTCTGTATTTCTTCTAGTGACGTAAGTCCACTTAATACTTTTAGGATTCCATCTTGACGCATGGAAAGAATTCCTTGTTTTGCTGCTATTTTTTTTATTTCATGTTCGCTTGGATTTTCTGGCATAATTTTTTCAATTTCTGCATCTGTTTTAATAGCTTCAAATATTCCTATTCTTCCACTGTATCCTAGGTTATTACATTTATCACAGCCAATAGGGGCAAAAATTTTGAATTCTGTGTCACTTTTTATAGCGTATTTAGAAAAATCTTTACCTTCAGATTTCATTCCATCAAGAATCAATTTGATTAACATACTTTCTTTTTCATTCGGAGAATATTCTTTCTTACAATATTTACATAGCTTTCGGACCAATCTCTGCGCGAGTGAAATGGACAAAGCTGAAACCAAAATCTTTGGATTAACTCCTAGGTCAATAAGACGGGGTATGACACCAGCGGCGTTGTTGGTGTGGAGAGTTGAGAATACCATGTGGCCAGTGAGCGATGACTGAACAGCAATCTCGGCAGTATCGCCATCGCGAATTTCCCCCACCATTATTACGTCTGGGTCTTGGCGAAGCGCGGAGTGAAGGCCTTCTGGGAATGTATACCCCTTTTCCAGGTTTATTTGGGTTTGCGTTATTCCTTCCAGGTGGTACTCGACAGGGTCTTCGATAGTTATAATATTTATCTCAGTTGAGTATATTTTTCTCAAAAATGCATACAAAGTAGTAGTTTTTCCAGATCCAGTAGGTCCAGTGACTAAGATAAATCCGTTTGGCTTTGCAATTTCGGTTTTTACAATATCGAAAAGATAAGGCTCGATCCCTAGATCCTCGAAATTAACCTGGATGGACTTAGGGTCCAGAATTCTCATCACCATAGATTCTCCGTACGCGCCAGGGATAAGAGAAGTACGAATATTTATTTCTTCGCCGCCCTCCATTATGTTGAAACGTCCATCTTGTGCAATCTTTGTAGTTAATTTCATTCCCGACAGAAGCTTGATTCTAGAGTTAAGTAGCTTATATACGTCAAGTCCGAAGAAACTTATATCTTGAAGTACTCCGTCTAGTCTTATTCGGAGTCTAGCTTTTTCTTTTTCTGGCTCGATATGTACATCGGATGCCTTAACTGCAATAGCCCCAGCTAGAATTATTTCGAGAAGCCTAGAAACCTTGTGTATTTTATTTCCTTCCAGGGCTTCGTTCACTAATTTTTCAATATCTTGGATGTGATTTATTTTTTTGGCGGTATCTCTCAACACTTCACCAGAGATATCTATGCCTCCAACCTTTGAACTCTCAGCCATGGAAATTTCTTGGTACCTGTTCCAGACTTTTTGCAGGCTTGCTTGAGACATCATATAAAATGTGGGAACTAAATTTTTCCCTTCCATTAATTCTTTTAAACTAACAAAAAGATTATCATCCGGAGTACGAACCCCGATGTAAATATTTTTTCCGAAAAGCTTAAAAGGGGCAACTTTTAACGCCCTCGCTTCATCTTCTGGGATAGCGCGAAGCGCCTCGTTGTCAATTCCTAGGTTATAGAGGTTAACGTAAGGAAGCCCGTATTTAGATTCTGCCAAAGTTTTCACCAACTCCTCCTCCTCCTCTTTAAGGATGTCATCTAGCTTTTTTTTCTGCCCTTCTTCGTCGAACGTGTTCATTAGGAAGAATTATAGCAATAAAAGAGGAGCATAAACAAATTAATTTACTTAATGTCCGAATGTAATTGCTATATAGTAGTCTATATATCCTAAATGCTATAATTAAAACAATGGCAAAAATAGCACCTCAATCTAAAAAGAACCCAAAAACTCTAGTTTTATTAGATGCGCACGCGATAATCCATCGCGCTTATCACGCTCTTCCAGAGTTCATGTCGTCTCAAGGTGAGCCGACTGGAGCATTATACGGGCTTTCAACAATGCTGATGAAAATCGTTTCAGATTTGAAGCCCGACTATATTGTTGCTTGTTATGATCTTCCACAGAAAACATTTAGGCACGAAGCCTATGATGCATACAAAGCAGGAAGAGCGAAAACGGATGACGCATTAATTGTCCAGCTAAAAAAATCAAGACAAATTTTTGAAGCTTTTAATATTCCTATATATGATGCGCCAGGGTTCGAAGCAGATGACGTTCTGGGAACAATCGCAGAGAAATACAAGAAAGATAAAAATCTAAACATTATCATTGCATCAGGCGACATGGATACAATGCAACTCGTATATGGGAAGAAAGTACAAGTTTATACACTCAAAAAAGGAATAAATGACACAATTTTATATGACGAAGGGAAGGTATTGGAGAGATACTTATTTTTACCGAAACTTCTGCCTGACTATAAAGGTCTCAGGGGAGATCCATCTGATAACATCATTGGGATAAAAGGGATAGGAGAGAAAACTGCCACAACTCTTATTACAACATTCGGCACAATTGAAGATATTTATAAAAAAATAAAAAAAGACGAAGGAGCATTTTCTAAAGTTGGCATAAGCCCTCGAATGATAGAACTCTTAAAAGAAAACGAAGAAGAAGCTATTTTTTCAAAAACACTAGCAAAAATAAGAACCGATGCGCCTATAAATTTCAATTTACCCGAGAAGAGCTTTTGGGAGAGTGCTGACCTTAAAAAAATAGAGCAAATGTTTGCAGATTTTGAATTCAGGAGTTTGTTCTCAAGGCTGAAAAACTTTTTTGGTAATAATTCACCAGGGAATAAGTCGCTCGGGCTAGATCCAAGTGAAAAGGGGGAGAAGAAAGAAAGCATTAAATTTCCAGGCGCATCT
>JBDSTB010000004.1:0-5092 GCA_039928455.1 Minisyncoccota bacterium
CGACCTCTTTTATTCCCGCCACTACTTTTCCTTGCGGGAAAGCGAGAACGTGAAAAAGAACTAGTACTGCTAAATTTGTTTCCTCCGTATCGTGAAGGAGCGCGCGATCCAGACGATGCCGGACGCGAAAAACTGCGTTTATTTACCATATTACTTTTGTGTCATGGAACTCCTCTTTATCACTGTGAGACACAAAAGTCAGAGATGATTTCCATAAGCGTCAGTCTCGTTATTTAATGAGTGAGAATGATGTTAAGAGATTAGCATTTTATACTTAATTTGTCAATGGTTTTCTTAATTCATCAAGAAAAGATATAATGCATTCATGCAAGGCAGACATGTAGATGAATCATATTTAGAACTCCTGGAACATATCATGAAAAATGGTAAGACGAAAACAGATCGCACGGGAACAGGCACAAAAAGTGTGCTCGGATATCAAATGCGTTTTGACTTGTCTGATGGATTCCCTCTTCTAACAACAAAAAAGGTCCCGATTAAATCCATCATTCACGAGCTACTCTGGTTCATGCGTGGAGATACAAATTTAAAATATCTAGCTGACAACAATGTGCACATATGGGATGAGTGGCCATACAAGGCGTATTTAATTAAAAATAAAATCTCTGTTCCAAAGACAGGAACCGAAGAATGGAATACGGGAATTAAGGAATTTATTGAAAAAATAAAAAGCGATGATAAATTTGCAAAAGAATATGGAAATCTAGGTCCCATTTATGGCTATCAGTGGAGAAGCTGGCCGACCCCAAGCGGTAAACACATCGATCAACTAAAAAATGTTATTGAAGAAATTAAGAAAAATCCAGACTCTCGAAGACTTATAGTTTCTGCTTGGAACGTAGCGGACATCGATGAAATGGCAAAAGCGGGTCTTCCCCCATGTCATTGTTTCTTCCAGTTTTATGTAGTTAACGGAAAATTATCGTGTCAACTTTATCAGCGCTCATGTGATACTTTTCTAGGTGTCCCTTTCAATATTGCTTCATACTCATTATTTACAATGATAGTAGCTCAAATCTGCGGACTGGAAGCTGGAGAATTCGTGTGGACAGGCGGAGATGTGCATTTATATTTAAATCATTTAGATCAAGCTAACTTACAACTTACTCGAAAAAATGATATTCGACCAATGCCAACCATGAAAATAAATCCCAATAAAAAAAATGTTGGGGATTTCACAATAGATGACTTTGAATTAGTAGATTACAATCCTCACGAAGGTATAAAGGCGCCTATCGCTGTATAAAAATGATTTCACTTATTGCAGCAATTGGTAAAAATAACGAACTAGGAAAAGGTAACGACTTAGTATGGCGTTTGCCTGCTGACCAGAAATTCTTCCGGGAAACCACAACCGGCCATCCAGTAATAATGGGACGTAAAACATTTGATTCACTGGGAAGTAGCGATAGAGGAGAGCCTGGAAAACCCCTACCAAAACGAAGGAATATTGTTGTAACTCGAGACAAAAGTTATAAAAGAAGTGATGTGGAAGTTGTTCACTCTCTTAAGGAAGCATTAAATTTATTCAGAAAGAAAGATGAAGAAATATTCATTATTGGAGGTGGAGAATTATTCAAGCAAGCGATGGAAGTTGCCGATAAACTTTATATAACTCATATTGAGGCTGAGGATAAAAAAGCAGATGTATTTTTCCCTGAAATTATTCCAATAGTATGGAATGAGGTATCACATAATCCTTTTGAGGCAGACACAGAAAACAATCTTCCTTTTGTAGTTTCTATTTATGAAAGATTTTAAATTACATTGACAAAAAACGCGAATATGCGAAACTTACGCTATGATTTTATCGGATAAAAAAATTATTGAAGGGATAAAGAAAGGAACAATTGTAATAAGCAATTTTGATATAAAAAATATGGGGGGTAACTCTTACGATGTGCACCTAAGCAAGTACTTGGCACAGTATGTTGATAAAACTCTGGATGTTAAAAAACACAACAAAATTAAACATTTTCAAATTCCTAAAAATGGTTTCGTTTTGAAACCTGGACAATTATATCTAGCTTCGACGGAAGAATACACGGAAACACACAAACATGTTCCCTTTCTGGAAGGAAAATCTTCTACTGGAAGGCTCGGAATTGATATCCATGCCACTGCTGGGAAAGGTGACGTAGGGTTTTGCGGATTCTGGACCATGGAAATCTCTACTTCGAAACCTGTGCGCATATACGCAGGAATGCCGATAGCTCAGCTAATATATTATGTTGTAGATGGAAAAGTAGAAAGACTATATAATAAAAAAAAGAATGCCAAGTATAGTCATCAAGAAAAACTGCCAAAAGAATCGATGATGTGGATGAATTTCAAAAAATAAAGTTCGTCCCATTTTTCGACACAAGACCCCATTTTGGCTCCATAAAAATTCTCGCTCCAATCTTGGGCGCGAGTTTTATAATAAGCCGAGTTAAATATGGAAACTTTTTTTATTCAAAGTTTAGTCCTTGAGTTCAACACCCATTGATCTAGCAGATCCGGCTACAATGTTTACTGCGCCATCCATATCTTTAGCATTTAGGTCCTTCATTTTCTTTTCTGCAATTTCTTCTGCTTGCTTGCGAGTTATTTTCCCAACCTTTGTAGAAGCATTCTTACCCGATCCTTTTTCGATGCCGGCCGCTTTCAAAATTAACCCTGTTATTGGAGGAGTTTTAACGATGAAATCATAACTTCGGTCTTCAAATACTGTTATAAGCACAGATACTTTATCCCCGGCCATTTTTGCAGTTGCTGCGTTAAATTTAGTAACGAAGTCTCCAATGTTAATACCCGCCTGCCCTAACGCAGGCCCTAAGGGTGGAGCTGGAGTTGCTTTTGCAGCCTGAATTTGAAGTTTTATTTTTTTGGTTATTTTCTTTGCCATACTTTTTTTATTATGTTATTTACCTTAACTTAAATTTTCTTTACTTGCAAGAAATCTAATTCTACTGGTGTTTCGCGACCGAACATTGAAACTAGAACCTTTACCTTGCCTCGCTCTTGATCAACCGAATTTACTTTCCCCTCTAGGTCCTTAAACGGCCCATCAGTAATCAAAATACTTTCACCTATTACCATATCAATATTATGCTTAGCCGTTCCAGAATCCATTTTCTTAAATAAGTAGTCAACTTCGTCTTTTCGAAGTGGCACTGGATTTACTCCTGCGCCTACGAAACCTGTAACTCGAGGAGTATTTCGCACTACATACCATGAGTCATCTGTAACAATCATATCTACAAGAACATACCCAGGATAAATTTTTTCTTCTACTTCTGCGCGCTTGCCGCCTTTTATCTTTATTTTCTTTTCTACTGGAACAATTACGTTAAATATTTTATCGTGCATTCCTAGTGAATCAATTCTCTGTTTTAGATTACGCAATACAACATTTTCATACCCAGCGTAAGTATGAATAGCGTACCAGTTTCTGATTCCTTCTGTTTCTTGTTTCATGATTGTATATCCGTTTTTGAAAATTAATTATTTAGAATTTTTTCTAGACCTTTTGAGAAAAAGAAATCGAAAACTCCTAAATAGTAGGCGATAAGAATAGACAGAATTACAACAATCAGGGTATAGAAAAGCGTAATTTTTCGGCTAGGCCAAATAACATGCTTTAGCTCTATCTTGGTTTCTTTAAAATATTCAGTAATTTTCATATAATATTCTTACTTGTTTTAAAAAAGCCCCTCTCAGGGCTTTTTTAATATTACTCTTTTTTGTCTTATTAGTCAAACCTACCTTATTTCGTAAGTGATAGTTACGTTTGAGATAATTTTGTTTTCTCCCACAGGAAGCTCTGGTGCTGGGGAGGCAGGAGCGACCGCCATACCGTCTTTTGCCATATTACGGGATTCATACATTATGGGGTAGTTGCCATTCTCTGAGAAATTTACAATTCTAACCAAGCGAACTCCAAGGTCCTTGGATAATACTTTCGCTTTTGCTTTAGCATCATCGATTGCAATCTTGCGAGCTTGCTCTTTTAGCTTATCTTCATTCTCGACAGAATAATTAGGACCACTCATAGAGCTGACTCCTATTTGGCCTAGACCTTGCACTATTTCTCCCGCTTTTTTAATGTCACGAACTTTAACTGTTATGAATTCCGAAACTTCGTAACCTGTAATTTTGGGCTCAACTACACGACAAGGAACACCCATAGAAGAATAGCAGGGAGTACCATAATCATACTTCGGGTGTGAGCTATAATTTTCTGTTTTGATGTCTTTTTTATCAATGCCGCTTTTTTCTAGGAAATCTAGCACTGCTTTTTCTTTAGCAGTAACTTTGGTCTGTGCGTCTTTTACTAATGGCTCAGTATCCATAATATTGAAACTAACAGTTGCCATATCAGGAGTGCTAGAAACTTCTCCCTTTCCTTCGAAGCTCACAACGTTCGATGCCGGTGCCCCTCCGCCGATAAAGTTAAATCCCTTAATTTCCGCAATTGTCTTCATCAGAAAATAAACTGACAGAATAACTAGCAAAAAATACCCCACTTTCATCAACCTCGATTTTTCCATGTTTCCTATTTCCATTTTATTATTTATTAATTGAAACTAATTCAACATCAAATACGAGTGTTGAGTTTGGTGGAATTGCTCCCGGTATTCCTGATGCGCCGTATGCATCCTCGGGAGCTATGGTTAGAGTTTTCTTTTCTCCTACTTTCATACCAACTATGCCTTTATCCCAACCTGGGATCACCTGGCCTGTTCCTAACTTGAACACCAAGGGCTCGGCGTGGTTAAATTTTGGATCTACGTTTGAATCAAAAACAGTTCCATCTTGTAGTCTGCCTGTATAATTCATAGAAACTGTATCCCCTGCCTTGGCTACGTCTGATGCTCCAGATCCATTATCTGTTGCGGTAACTCCATTGTTGTTTGAATCCATATTTGTATCTGTACTTTTGTTCATACTAATAAAAACTAACACTGCTACGACCGCTAAACATATTAATCCTGATACGATAAGACTCATATTTTTTTTATTTTCCATTTTATTATTTTAGTGAATATTAATAATAACTTTATAATAACCCTTACAAGAATTTTACACA
>JBDSTB010000005.1:0-5329 GCA_039928455.1 Minisyncoccota bacterium
AGAGCTTGCCGTAATTTTTGAACTTTCTAATATTAAAGTAAGTGCTACCATCTTCGCTTTTATAAGCTAGCCCATTTTCTAAAAGTTTCTTTATCAAGCTAACCATACTTTCAATATTATCTGTTGCCTTGGTAAATTTGTTTGGGTTCAGTACATTTAGTGTGCTGAGATCCTTTAAAAATTCTTCAGTGTAAAATTCCGTGAATTCTTTTAAGGTTTTTCCTTCTTTTTGCGATTCGCGAATAGTTTTATCATCAATATCAGTTAAATTCATGATGTGATTAACATCATATCCTGTATACAACAAAACTCTTTTTAATGTGTCAGCAAAAATGTATGCTCTGTAATTACCTATATGAGGATAGTTATATACTGTTGGTCCACAAGAATAGAAATTAACTTGCGGAGGATTAAGAGGTACGAAATCTTCTTTTTCTCGATGAAGCGTATTGTAAAATTTAAGGGCCATAACAAGGTTTAAGTCATGAATTCAGTCCTGTATATTTCAGCTAGGGTGTATAGTAAGCTTACTGTCAAAGGTCCAATTAAAATTCCTACTGGACCGAGGAGGGATATTCCGCCAAGAACTGAAAACAAGATTAAGAAGGGGGGGATATCGATTTTATTTCCGATAATATAAGGGCTAAGGAGATTGTCTCCCATTCCGACTACTAAGACCGCCCAGATGAACATTCCTACAGCAAGTCCTGTGTGACCTGTTGCAAAAAGGAAAATAACTGCAGGCACAGACACGATTGCTGTTCCTAAAGGTGGAATAATAGAAGCGATACCAGCTACAACCCCCCAGAGAGCGCCATTTGGCACTCGGAAAAGTGTAAGTCCTATTCCCATTAATCCACCCTGAATAAACATTATTAATAAGTTGCCCTTTATAACTCCATTTATTGTTAGAGAAAGACGATCCAAAATTTTTCTGTCGTCCTCTGCAGAGAGAGGACTTAATTTTAAAATATCTTTCTTCCAATTTTCTCCATCCTTAAGGAAATAAAACACAGTAAGTAACAGCAAAGCAAAAGAAAAAATAATAGAAAGTGTGGCTCCGAAAATATTTGCAATGTTTCCAGTTAAGAAAGAAAGGAAATCAGAAATTCTCGCATTAACATCAAGTTCCACACCGCGAGGCAAGAATTGATTTATTTTGAGTCCCAAAGTATTTACAAAGCGATTATGTCCACCGTTTCCAAGTACTGTCTGCAGTAAGTCCTGAGTCTGATTAAATACGAGTGATCCAATTCCAAAAATTGGGATGCAAAGTACTACTATGAAAAATATTAATGTGAGAAGCGCAGCAGCCCAACTCGGAAGACCTTTTTTTATTAGCCAGCTATAAATGGGGTAGAGAACAAGAGCAACAGAAACCCCAAGAATAAGAATAATTACGAAAGGACGGAAAATCAAAAACGTGATAATTAGCGTAATAAGTAAAAGCCCTAAAAAGAAGTATTTCTCTGCGTTTTTTCCTTGCATCACTCGATTATAGCAAAAAAGGGATTTTTTACCAATATTAAATAATAAAACCTTAACATATATTTTGTTAAGGTTAACGTGGGGCTGATGCGGGATTGCACCAGCCCGATTGTAGTGACTACTTACCGCCGTACTCGTACTCTCCATACAGATCGTAGCGGCGAATAGCCAGCTCTACTTCTTTTTTCAGTTCCTCGAGGTCTCCTGAACTAAGGAGTTCCAAGACCTTGTCTGGGTCCAAGTGTCGCTGTTCTTTCAAAAAAGAACCAACCTGGATTGATCCACGTTCAAAATAGTGATGAAAACCGACTTCATCTGGGTAGAGTTCTTTCGCCCGTTTGGCGAAGTCAGCTCTATACTCGACAGAGCCATTGTCTGTACTATTCACTTTTTTACTCCTTGGTAAGGGATGACGCGAAATGCGCCATCTGACTTTTACTTATATAGTATATCACTTTTAAAGCATAATGTCAAGAAAAGCTATGAAAACTGCATATAATAATTGATTAATTTAAAAGCTTGCGTTTTTAAAAATATTAAGCTAATATGAATTTTATGGAATTTGCAGTTATCCAAACAGGCGGAAAGCAATACAAAGTCTCGAAAGGGAGCTTTTTTAATATCGAGAAAATCAAGTCAACTGGAAAAGATGAGCACAAGAAAGGGGATTCACTTACTTTCGATAAGGTATTACTTGTCGATGATGGAAAAGATACAACTATCGGAACTCCGTATATAAAAGGCGCAGCAGTAACAGGGGAGATAATGGAAATTGGCCGAGCAAGAAAGATCTTGGTTGTAAAATATAAGCAAAAGTCCAGATACTTGCGCAGAAACGGCCACCGCCAGCCCTTCTTTAAGATAAAAATTACTTCTATAAAATAAAAAAGCCTAGTCATTGACTAAGGCTTTTTTATTTGGTATAATATTGGTATAGAGAAGTTCTTCACATCCAGTCGCCCTAAACAATCAGGGCCAACAGAAAAGGAGAGGCACAATGTCAAAGTGGACAGATCTTCCTACTGGCCAAACGCACGGTGCTTTTGAGAAGTTTATGGCCGCACTTGGTCATAATGCACCTCGAGTGATTGCGCGCATGAACAATGATCCCGGGTTTACGGCAAGCATTGCAAGCTTGGCAATCAATGCTAAACTCGGATCGTCGGTGGCCCGGACGCGCGCTCGTGAAATCATGGGTCAGAATTTTTTTGGTATCGAGGAAGCGATCGGGCACTTTGGGGTTAACCCGTCTGAGCGTCAGGTTTCATCTCTTGCCACCGTTCCTTGGAGCGAAGAGACTCTCTACGCGTGCAGGGGTTCCCATGTTCTTGTCGCGGTGTTCCGTATGTCTATTTTTGACATACGGTGCTTGCATAGGAATCTGTTTCGCAACCAGGAATGGTTTCCTGACGTAAAGTTTACCACAGACAAGGGCGAAGTTGGCTGGTGGTTAGTTTGTAAGACACCAAGACGGCTTCGCAGAGAAGTCGAGGAAATTCCAAAAGCCCAGGTCATGGCCTATACCATGATCGGAAATTTCCTAGTTACTGGAGAACGGTTATTCGAAGGAAATTTCATCCGTTGTTCGGATTCAAGTGAGGATGACAACGTTGTCATCGGCTTCTTTCCAGAACTTATCGTTGATTTATGTGATCCCAAGACTGACAAGGCCAAGTACGGCATCTCGGCTGCTTTAAAAAGGTGATTAGGAATATTTTTGCCTCCGCGTCAATTTGTGAAAGACGCGGAGGCATATCAATCAATACACTGAATCTAAAAAGATTTCAGTGTGTTTTTGTTTCTAGCTAGAGTTATTGTCTATTTTTTAGAGCATTTTTGAGCGTGTCGTTGTCGGAATACTCAAGCTCGGTACCCGTCGAGAGACCTTTACCAAGTGAAGAAATTTTCATATCGTGTTTTTCCGCAATCGATTTAATTTGCTCGCGAACATACACGTCAGTATGGTCACCTTGAGGGCTTAAAGAAAAAGCTAGAATAATTTCCTTGATAGTACTCTCGGTACTTAATTTATTTTTTAATTCTTCAATTCGAACTCGGCTCCTGGTAGTTTTCTCAACTATTGGGACAAGTCCACCTAAGACAAAATATTTCCCATCATAAATTTTGCTTTTCTTCATGCTTTCTAAGTCCGAATCTTTCTCGACCACCATAAGTAGCGTTCCGTCGACATTTTTATTAGCACATATTTCACAAACATCTGCTTTGTTTTTTGAAATAAAAAATCTGTAGCATTCCTTGCATTGAGCAACTTCTTTTTTGAGCTCTATTATAAGCTTGGATAAATTGTCTGTGTAGCTTGTGTTGCGTGACATTAGGAAATAGACAAACCTACCAGCTTGGCGCTCACCAATCCCGGGAAATTCCTTAAAAATTTCAGTCAACTTTTCTATAATATCCATCCCAGTACTAAAATTTTAATAATCATAATTCAGTATTATATCACCGACTCAAAAATTTAGTACGGGACAAGTACTAGAATTCGTCTAAGTCGCCACTTATTTTAGATTGTGAGAATTCACTAATACTACTCTTCTCAAGGTTTAAGAATGTTGTAGTCTTTTCATCGAAATATAATTCAATTTTTCCTACTGGCCCGTTTCTGTGTTTTTCAATTAATATTTCTGCAATATTTGTTTTTTCGGATTCCTCTTTTCCTTTATCTTCTCGGTGGATAAACATAACGACGTCAGCATCCTGCTCAATAGATCCTGAGTCACGTAGGTCAGATAGGCGAGGTTTTCCACCGCGAGATTCGACAGCACGAGAAAGCTGAGAGAGGGCAAGCACTGGTACATCGAGCTCTTTAGCCAAGCTCTTTAATGATCTAGAAATTTCGGTAACTTGGTTCACCATTGAGTCATGATTCTTAGAAGTTGTCATCAACTGAAGGTAATCAACTACTATTAAATCAAGCCCCTTTTCCGCTTTGAGCCTGCGTGAAAGAGCTTTCATTCTCACTATCGAATTTCCCGGCTGGTCGTCGATATAAATCTTTGCCTTCGCTAGCTTTCCAAGTGAATCACGAAGCTGGGCGAATTCTCCTCTATTGTCAGAGAGTCTTCCAGTTCTCAAATTCCAAGCGTTAACACGGCTCTCAGCAGATAGCATTCTGTCCACCAATTGCTGAGAAGACATTTCGAGCGAAAATATCACAACAGATTTCTCATGAACTACGGCTGACATTCGGGCAATATCAAGCGCAAGAGTCGTCTTACCCATAGATGGTCTCGCGGCAAGTATTACTAGGTCGGACTTTTGAAGCCCTGATAAAATGTTGTCGAGGTCACGGAAACCAGTAGGGAGGCCCCGGAGCATTCCTTTGTTTTCATGCAATTTCTCTAAGCGTTCATAAGCCTCAGGGAGTGCATCTTTTAGGTTAATGAATTTTTGATTTTTGGGAGTTGAGACGACACCGAAGATTCTTTTCTCGGCCATATCGAGTATGTCGTCCATATGGTCGTCACCTTCTTCGAACGCAAGTTCGGAAACAAAGTCAGCCGCTTCTATCAAACTTCTTAAGACATATTTTTTTTGTACAATGTCTGCGTAGTGTTTTACATTTGTGCTTGAGGGTACAACATTTACTATTTCTGCCAAATATTTGTTCCCTCCGATTTGGTCCAAATATCTCTGCTCAGCAAGCTTCGTAGAAAGAGAAAGCATATCGATAGGTTCGTTTTTAAGCGACAAGTCAAGCATAGCCTGGAAAATTTTCTTATGCTTTTCTACATAGAAAGAGTCCGAGCTTATCATGTCTTCGACTTCATGCATTGCGTCTTTGCGAAGCATAATTGAACCCAAAACTGCTTGCTCTGAAGCA
>JBDSTB010000006.1:0-8609 GCA_039928455.1 Minisyncoccota bacterium
GTCCGATTTTTATAATTTTACTTTTAAGAGTTTCCACATTATTTTCAAAAAGAATTATGCCTTCGGTTTGAGCAGTTGCATCGCCCGTAAGCATAATAGAAGTTTTGCCATAACTTAGTTTAGCAACTATTGAACCATCGTTTGATGTCCAATCTGCGACATCTCTGTCTGGAAATAAAATGTCGATAACTGCTCCTCCACCGAGATCTAACCTCGTTCCTCTTCTGGCAAGAATGTTCTTGATATTTTTATTTTTTATTTCTGCTTTTAAGTTTTGATACGTTTTTGAATCGTTGAATGTCCCGGGCTCGAAAGCCTGATCAACTTTATAAGCCTTCAAAACATCTTGAAACCCTCCAATATGATCTTGGTCAGGATTTGTAATAATAATTCCATCAATATGTCTATCAAACAGTGGCATTACGCGTGCAAGTTGGCCTAAAACTTTTTTAGGCGGGCCTGCATCTATTAACAACTGGGTTCCAGTAGGAGACTGAATAAAAATGCCGTCTCCTTGACCAATGTTAAGCATTGCAAAAGTAAGGCCTCGATGTGAGCTTTGTTTTATAAGATAGAAAAACAAAATATTTGCTGTTAGAAGCAGGAGAAAAACAAAAAATATACCATAATTCTTGTAATATTTCTCTCCCTGTACTGGCATGATATAATAGTAGCATATGGCCCGTTCGACAAGCTCAGGGCTATGGTGATAAACTAGAACCATGGAAAAATTTCAAGAAATAAAATTCAATATAGAAGAATTAAGGGGCATATCAGCTAAAAACATAGAAGAGCACCTCAAGCTCTATGCTGGATATGTTAAAAACACAAACCTAATCTTTGAGAAACTTGGTGAGCTTTCAAAAGAATCTGAAAAGAACGCTTATGTGATGGGAGAACTGCACCGCAGAATAGGCTTTGAATTCAATGGCATGAGAAATCATGAATATTATTTCAAATCTCTTGAGGGTGGAGCGAGACCTCTTCCAGAAAATTCTGAATTTAAACAAGAAGTGGAAAAAGTCGCATCTTCCCTTGAGAGTATGATAGTAGCATTTAAGGAACTAGCTATGACTCGAGGAATCGGCTGGGCGATGCTTTACTGGGACAAACAAAGCAAGCAATTCATTCCTACATGGGTAGATGAACAGCATTTGGGCCAATTAAACGGTCTTTCTTATGTGCTCGGTATTGATATGTGGGAACATGCCTATGTATATGACTACCCAACATCTGAAAAGAAAAAGTATCTTGATGCATTCTTCGAAAACCTAAATTGGGAAGTAATCGAAGAGAATTTCAAATCTGCTCAATAAGATAAACATCGCTTTCTTTCTCGATCACACCTTTCTTAAATAGAACTTGAGCACTTTTCCCAAAAAGCAAATAGAAGAAAACTGTGTAAATAAGAATTGTTAGGAGAAGTGGAAAATCCGGGATGGTGTAAGCTGCGAATGGGAAGTGGGAGAAGAAACTTATAACTCCAAGTTCGTAATGCAAGAATGCGTAAGCTACATATCCTATCGGTACACTTATAAAATTAGAAATAAAACCGACGAGACCTGTCGCGAACCCAAGTAGCATGGTAAGTGGTATGAACGGAAGAATTAAAATGTTTGCAGGCAGTGCAACTATAGAAAGATTTCCCATTTTATAAAGTATGAAGGGAAGGACGAAGATATAAGCTGCGCAAGTTACGGATATTATGTCTCTTAACCCAAATCGTTTAGTAACCCAAGAGAAATGCTTTTCTATTCTTGGTGATAAAAAAATTACAGCGATCGTGGCAAGGAAAGAAAGCTGAAAAGAAACATCGTAAACTAGTATAAATGGATTAAATAAAATCATGGCTACGCCTGCTAGAACCAGCGCTCGTCCAACAGCATAATTTCTTCCCGTTGCGCGTGCTATCAGTGCCAAAGTCGCCATAATCCCAGCCCGGATTGCCGTCGAGCTTCCTCCGCTCATAATTACAAATAAAATTATCGCCAGAATTCCTGCTCCAATACCCACATTCTTAGGCACAAAAGTAATAAGATTGAAAAATTTCATTATCCACTCAGCTACAATTGTAACGTTATATCCAGACAGCGCTACTATATGTATCGTGCCAGTGTCCACGAAGGTCTGCCTTAACGCTTGATCAAACTGAGACTTCTCCCCCAAAATTAAACCGCTCATTAATAAATTTTCCGGCGAAGCAATAGCAAAATTAATTTTTTTTAGAAATTTATCTTTTGTAGCAAAAAGAAAACTCTTCAGTTTATTACCATTACCGCTAGATATTACCTCAATCTTAGGATAATTCATCACATAAAATATCCCGTCTTTTCGAAGATAATTAATGTAGTCAAATTCCTTACCTTGATCTGTAATAAAATTCTCAGGTTTTTTTAATTTACCAGAAAAACTGATTTCATCGCCATATTTGAACTCTTGCCCCAGACCCAAAGTTACTAGGATTTTAGTTTTATTTACTTCCTTTTTCGTTTCAATCGTTAACTTTTGATTATTTTCTCGAATGTCAGGCTCATCTACTATTTCCCCTCCCAAAGAAAAGCTCTCCCCAAGCGTATTTTCAAAAGATGCAGGGTAAGATTTATTTACGGAGTTAAATCTTAATACTCCAAGGCAAAATAAAAGAATAAATACTGAGAAAATTATTCCAATATTATTCCTCGAAATAAAAATAAAAAATAATAAGAGTGCTGTAAAAATTAACAACAAAAGTAGGACATAAAAAATATTGAGAACAAGTAAGGACCGTAAGAGAACACCTGAGGCAAAACCGAAACAAGATAAATAAAATATTCTATCCTGCATTGTAAATTTTATGTATTATTTATAAGCTCTACTGGCTCTCCTTCTGCGAAGCTAGTTGCAATAAGATCCGCCCTGTCGTTATATTTATCTTCGTTGTGCCCTTTCACGTATGTCCACTTTGGCTTTATTTCTTCTGTAAGTTCATAAAGCTTTTCCCAAAGTTCGCGATTGAGCACCGGCTTCTTGGCCGCATTACGCCAATTATTTTTCTGCCAATTACCAATCCATTCTGTAATCCCAAGTATTACGTACTTAGAGTCAGAAACAATTTCTACTGGTAAAGTACTTTTCTTATTTTTGAGGAATTTGAGAGCTTCGATGGGTGCAGTTAGCTCCATCATATTGTTCGTTGCGTGACCCTCCTTCCCACCGAGTTCTATTATTCTATCTCGGTCAATTATAATTGCACCCCATCCAGCACGCCCAGGGTTTCCTTTCGCCGCTCCGTCTGTATAAATAATTATTTTACTTTTTTCCATACTGTTTAACTTTATGATATATCGACTACCCTCAATCTTAGCTCTTCCCTGCCACGAAATCTAGATAGGTCAAATGTTGCCAAGAGGTTAACTTTTTTATCTTTTTCAATTTGAACCTTAAAAGAATCAACGTTTGAGAAGAAGGAAATCGCTACCGCTTTATTTTTTTTATTATCGTTTGAATCCGAGAAAATTATTTCCATATGCTCGCCCGAGCCGTTTTTCCCAAACTTTTTAATATTTTCAATATTTAATCCTTCAAAGAGAAAAAGCGGTTTAGGGTTTCCAAATCCAAAAGGCGAAAGCTTGTCAATTTCTCGCCAATTCTTAATGTTCACTAGACCCAAATGGCTTAAAATATATTCTTTTTTGTTTGATATTGTATTCGTAAGTCGATCAACATTCTTATAAGAATTTATTAGTGCATCTTCAAGAAAATGAATTTTATCATTGTGAACTGTAAACCCTCCGGCAAGTTCGTGGCCACCATATTCAATAAAATAATCTTTGGTCGCTGCCATCAGCTCCACCACAGACACAGACCCGTCGCTTCTGCAAGACCCCTTAATGCATTCATTCTCATCCTTTCCCCACACGAACACGGGCTTGTGGTAGGTGTCCGAAATTTTACCGGCGACAAGCCCAAGTATTCCTACCCTCCATTCTCCGTTTCCAGTTACTATTACATCTTTCGCTTCAATCTCGTCCCTTTTTTCAAATTTTTTATGTACCTCACGCATAATTCCCGCCACTATACTTTTTCTTTCATCATTAATTTTTGTTAAGTACTTAGCGAGCTCTCCGCCCTGCACCTCATCATCTGTGGAAAGAAGCTCGAACGCGCGGAGCGGATTATCCATGCGTGACGCTGCATTAAGCCTGGGTGTTACCATAAAAGTAATATCGTCTTCAGTTAGATATCTCTGGTCAATATTCATTTTGGATAGGAGTTTCTGCAGCCCTGGGCGTGGTGACTTGCGCAAAACTTTCAACCCGTAATAAGCAATAGCTCTATTCTCTCCTGTGAGAGGCACCATGTCAGAAAGAGTAGCAAGCCCTGCCATGTCTAGCATCCATTTCTCTGCTCCTTCTTTTATTTTAAAATATTCTCCGTATTTTTTTATAAATCCCTGCACAAATTTAAATACAACTCCAGCGCCACAGAGCATTTTCTCCGGATAATCATCTACTTTTGGGTTTAAAATTGCACAAGCTCTCGGCAATGTTTCCGCTGGAATGTGGTGGTCAGTTATTATCACATCCATATCATCCACCTTAGCCTGCGCAACTTCCGCTACAGCTGTAATGCCGAGATCTATTGTTATTATAAGTTTTGCGGAGACTTGAGCAAATTGCTTGATAGCATTTAGATTCAATCCATACCCTTCAGAATTTCGCTGTGGAATATATACTTCGTAATTTTTGTATCCAATTTTCTTAAACAAATCCTGCATAATTACTGCGCCTGGAATCCCGTCGCAGTCATAGTCCGCATAGATAATTATTTTCTCCTCAGCTTCTATCGCCTCAAATAGTCTCACGCATGCCTTCTCCATATCTCGCATTAAAAAGGGGTTGTGCATGTCGCGCACATAATCCGGCTTTAGAAATTTATCTATATCCTCCTTTAGGATAATCCCTCGCCCTGAAAGTAAGTTTTGCAGTAAATCGTTTGTAGACATCGTTTCTTGCATTTCGCAATTTTAGCATAAATTCTCTTTTTTTTGCTATAATATAATTATGGAAGATTGTATATTTTGTAAGATTATTAAAGGCGAAATACCGTCAAGTAAAATTTATGAAGACGAAAATGTGTTGGCATTTTTAGATATTGCGCCGGTTAATATCGGACATACACTAATTGTACCGAAAAAACATTTCCCTAATATTTATGAAACTCCTGACGAGGTTTTGATGCAAATAATGAAAGTAGCGAAGAAAATTTCTAAAGCCGTTAAATCAGAAATGAAAGCTGACGGAGTAAACGTTACAATGAATAACGATCCCGCCGCGGGACAAGTTATTTTCCACACACATTTACATATTATTCCAAGAAAAAAAGACGATGGATTTGGAATGTGGCATGGGCGAAGACCTTATGCGCAAGGTGAGAAAGAAGAGATAGCAAAGAAAATTATTTCTGCTATTTCATAAGAGGCAAAAGTGCAGGAAGTTCTTTCCCTGCAAGAAATTCAAGAGTCGCGCCTCCAGCGAGACTAATATCAGAATATTCATCTAGGTTTCCATGTTTGAGTGCTACATCTATAGTATCCCCTCCGGCAATTATTGTTTCGGCACCATTTTTTGTAGCTTCTTTCATCGCTTTAAATATGGCCTCTGAACCAGCAGCAAATCTTTCATCTTCGAATTTTCCCATAGGGCCATTAATGAATATAGTTTTCGAATCTTTAATAATTTTTGAAAAGTTTTCTCTAGTTATTGGACCAATATCGAGGGCTGACCAACCTTGAGATATTCCTTCCTTATTTATATCAATAATTTTTATTTCACTTCCGTCTGAAATAACCATATCAGTAGGGCAAATTATTTTTTTGTTCATTTTTTCCGCTTCTTTTAAGATGTTTCTGGCATCTTCTACCCAGTCTTCTTTTTCTCGCTTTGATTTATCTACAAAAACATCTTCTATAAAAGAATCTCCCATCTCTCTGCCTTGTGCTTTTAAGAAAACATTGGCCACAGCTCCTCCTACAAGAAAAATATCCGCCATACGCATGAGATTTGAAATTGCATCTACCTTGTCAGAAATTTTTACTCCTCCTATTATTACCACGAACGGGTGCTTGGGATTCTCGAGCAGCCCAGTAAGCATTTTTACTTCTTTTTCTAAATAAAATCCTGCAACTGCCTGCAAATGTCTCTCAATGCCGGTGGTCGAAGCATGTTGTCTATGAGCCTGAGGAAAACCATCAAATACAATCAAGTCCTTTCCTGCGCAAAGCCTTTTTGCAAATTCATCATCGTCTGCCATTTCCTCCTTATAAAACCGCACATTTTCGAGCATGAGAATATCGCCTTCTTTCATTTCTTTTATTTTTCTTTCAACTTTTTCACCTATGCAGTCATCAATTTTATCAACTTTATGCCCTAGAAGTTCTGCGAGTCTTTTAGCATGTGGAGTAGTTCTAAGGTCCTCCACAACCTGTCCATCGGGTCTGCCAACATATGTGAGAATAACTATTTTGCAATTTTTTCCTAGAAGATATCTAAGAGTAGGCAAAGTAGCGCTTATGCGCATATCATCGGCCGGCACAAGCTCGCCCTTTACTTCTTTCGTTTCAATATCATAAGGTGCGCGATAGAGGATTGTTTTCCCTTCTAAGGTTTCTTGGTTTTCGCCTTCAAGAGTTTTTAGTTTCATTTTCCGTTTTGGTGCTTAAGAAATATTTTCCGCAATTCTAATAATTTCAGTAAACTTTTTTGCAGCCAAGCTCGCTTTCCCCACAAGCAGCCCATCTACGCCACCGTGGAGCAAGAAGTCTTCAGCATCCTTCTCGTTTGCAGACCCTCCATAAATGACTCGAGTCTTAAATGCAGCTGAACCAAATTTATCATTTAGGATTTTACGAATAAAAATTGCCATCTCTAATGCATCAGCTGACGTGGCGTCTTTTCGGTCTACGGTAGATGATAACGCCCACACTGGCTCATAGGCTATAATAATTTTGTATATTGAGGTTTTCGATACGCCGCTTAAGCATTCTTCGAGTTGATTTTTAACCAAATTGAAATATTCGTGATTTTCATCCCTTTGACTCTCTCCAACACACAATATAGGGGTAAGGTCTGCTTGAAGTGCTGATTTCACCTTTTTATTTATATCTATATTATTCTCCCCGAAAGCCCGTCTCTCGGAGTGTCCCAATATTACATACTTCACTCCAAGGCTTACCAGCATAAAAGGAGAAACTTCCCCAGTGAAAGCGCCAGTCTCACCTAAGAATGAATTCTGAGCCCCGAGTGAAATTTTTTTTGAAATATTTTTAAGCTTGCATAGATAAGGAAATGGAGCACATACCACTATGTCTGTTTTCTTTATTCCAGAAACACTTTTACTTACGGCTCCAAATAATTTTTCCGCTTCTTTTAGTGTAAGCGGATTCATTTTCCAATTTCCGATAATTATTTTTCTGTTTTGCATACTAGCAGTATATCACAACTTATTTTATCTCTTTCCAGCTCTGAATACTCCACCCGCCAGAGGGTCCAGAAGTAAAAACGGTGCTTGCAAGACCTGAGAGGTAATTGATTACTACATTGTTATCCATAATGATTTTATTGGCTACTATTTCATTTAAAGTAATGTTGTTATTTAAATGAGCAGTACCATTCTGAGCATTTACAATCACGGCTCCCACATTATTTGCTATCTCTACAGCATTAGTCGTAGTGCAACCTACTGTTGGGCAAGCACTGGTGGTCATCAACAATATATAAGTATTAGGGGCTCCTGATCCAGAAAACTGAGCATTGTTCGACAAATTCACTGTACCATCAACAATAATTATTCCACCAGTAGCTCCATAAGAAGGATCCAGAGATACCTGCACCCCGTTGCCAGTAGTGATTTTCCCAACCACATATAGGGTTCCAGTAATAGTGAGATTGCTATTAATTGCAAGATCCCCTGTAATTTTTTTAGGCCCTAAGGAAGTTGGAGATGAAATTGTTAAGTTGCCTGCCACGGTTCCGCCTAGCTCCGCGTCAGACTTCCATTGATCGATCATCTCTTGAGTAATTGGCATTGGAGTTAATGGGGGGTCTCCTTGTACCGAATTGCATGATTTGTTATTACCCGATCCGGTTTGGCAATAAAGATTACCCACTACTGAAGAATCCGTAACGGTATGTGCCCAAGCATCTCCTTTACCATTGGATCCTACTGAAACCTCGTCAATTATCCCACTGGCCCCAGCTGAAACTGCAGTGCCGTTAATATAAACTCCACCAGAACCAGAAATATTTCCATTAGAATACACATTTCCGTTAACCCCTGAATTATTATTCATAATAAAACCTCCTATGCCGGATTGAATCCCGTAATTAAAAGATATGCCATCACCTGGGCTTAATGTAATAGTATTTTTTCTTTGCCTCAGAGTTACATCTCCCAGGGAAGTAATAGTTTTTATGTTGTACCCACCAGTTGCCACTGTGGTTGTAGCGCTATTCCCATTTAGCGTAATAGTATTTGAGGCTGCGACCGGATAAGCAGTTTTTAGTTTGTAAATAATATCTTCCAATCCTGACTCTGATAAAAAGTAGCTTTGTTTTGAAAGAAAAAAGTCA
>JBDSTB010000007.1:0-1995 GCA_039928455.1 Minisyncoccota bacterium
GGTGGAGTATCTCCTCATAAGTATCAGGAGTCTTTTTCGCTCGAGAAATGAAATCCTCCTTACTTACAGGAGAAACTTTGTTAAGCTTTTGATATAAATCTTCTGTATTTTTTATTTTACTTGGATCAATCGCTACTTTGTATCCGCTGGTTTGCGTTGCGGCTGAAATTAAATTTCCTTCTTTGGTTTGAAAAAAAATTGTCCCCCTTTCAAAAATATTATTGGTTGGTGTAACATATTGCCTGTTGGCTGACTCCGAATAGGCATCACCGTGTACAACCTGAACAAGAAAAAGACGTCCGAGTAAAACAAAACTAAAAAGAATTATGAAAATTAGTAGAATTCTCGACCTTGAGAGAAAACTATATGTCATTTCTAGAAGTTTTTATACTTTCAACTGCTTTTGTATTAAGGCCTATAGACTTACGTGTTGCAAAAGTTGCTTTAGTTTCCTTAAATCCAAGAGAGTGTGAAAGATTTAAGTCGACATTGCTGGACATGGAGAGATATGTAAGTTCAAGTGCACTCACATCTGAAGAGAGGTTGCGGACGCTAAGCTCAAGTGATCTTCTTTCTACTATGTTTCCTACCATGTTCCCAAGTAACAAAATATATAAAAAGCATAAAGCTGCAAAAAATGCCAGAATGGTATTGAGCGTAACTCTTTCGAAATTATGATTTATTACGTTTACATTCTGAACGTGCATTTTTAATTTTGAGCTTATTTCTTTCATTTTATTATTTGTTGTTAATTACTAATTTATTTTCTTAATTGATTCTTTCTATTATGCGGAGCTTGGCGCTTCTTGCGCGTGGGTTACTTTTAATTTCACTTTCTCCGGAAGTAATTACTTTTTTATTAACTATTTTTGCAACCCCCTCTTCCTCTTTTAATTTGTAAAATCTCTTGACGACTCTATCCTCAAGACTATGGAAAGATATCACCCCCATCCTCCCTCCTACCTTCAGTGACTTGAAACCTTTGTCTAATCCCTCCGACAATGCCCCCAATTCGTCGTTAACTGCGATTCTTAAGGCCTGAAATGTCTTTGTGGCAAAATGTATCTTCCCCTTTCTCCACTTCGCGGGTATCGCCTCTTCAATTATCTTTACCAGCTGGAATGTGGTTTCAATCTTCGCTCGGTGTCCTTTTTGCCTGTGATCCACAATGCCTTTCGCGATTCTCCTCGACTGCTTTTCTTCTCCATATCCATAAATAATGTCAGCCAAATTTTCTTCTCTCCAGTGATTTACAATGTCTGTCGCGGTCAGGTCCTCATCTCCGGGATTTTCTTTCATTGTCATTAAGAGCGGTTCGTCTTTCAGAAATGTAAATCCTCTTTCACTATTTTCAAGCTGATCCGTAGAGAGTCCGAGATCAAGAATAATTCCATCTACCTTTTCAATCCCTTCCTCCTTTATCGCTTTATCAATATTTCTAAAATTCTCATTTATGAAAACAATGTCGCACTTGTTTGTTTTAAATTTGCCTCCATTAAATTTACTTTTTGCTTTTTCAAATGCGCTTTTATCCTGGTCGAGAGCAAGAATTTTAATATTCTTATATCTTTTGCAAATTTCACTTGAGTGTCCGCCTCCTCCAAATGTGCCATCTATAATAATTCTTTTCACTTCTGAATTTTCTCCGAGATTCAAGCCTTCTATTATTTCATTTAAAAGAACTGACCGGTGCTTACTTTCTACTTTCTTTTCTTTTTCCTCTGGCATATCTTTACAACGCTCCCCCCTTCCCCAACTTTTCCGCCAACGGCTCCGCCTGCTTCTCTGCATCTGCTTTGAACTCTAACCAAGCTGCATCATTCCAAACCTCAACCCTATCTTGTACTCCGATCAACGCCACCTTGCCCGAAATTTTGATTTTTTGTTTTAGATATTCTGGTATTAAAATTCTTCCGATTGTATCTACTTCTACATCCGACGCCTGACCAAACATATTTCTATTAAATGTTCTCTGATCCCCTGAGAGGAAAGATA
>JBDSTB010000008.1:0-9310 GCA_039928455.1 Minisyncoccota bacterium
CATTTTCTTCTTTATTTCTTCCGGTTTATCGATTGCTGCAACTTCTTTCTCGAAAACTTCCGTGATTGTCTTTACAGCATCTGGTGAAATTTCATCTTTAGAAATATATTCGGGCTTCATAGCTGCGATGTGCATTGCGATATCTTTGGCAAGTTCTTGGTCGCCGCCATCTAAGCTTACAACAACTGCAATTTTATTATTATGAACATAACTTCCCAACACGTTACCATCTACCTCAAATGCATCTCCGAGCTGGATATTCTCACCTGTTTTTTGGATTACAGGATTTATCATATCCTTTGCTTCCATCTTCATTCCTTCTATTCCATTTTTAAGTGCCTCCTCTGCTAGTGTGTCGAGTAGGGAAGTGAAGTCTTCGTTTCGAGACACGAAATCTGTTTCACAGTGTAGAGAGACTAGCACTGCCTTCTTTTCTCCACCGAGCTTGATTGTTACTGCTCCTTCATTTGCTACTCGGTCTAATTTCTTGAGCGCGATATCGGAACTTGTTTTCTTAAGTATTGCGAGAACCTTCTTCATATCTCCCTCAGCTTCTTCGAGCGCTCTTTTACACTGCATTACCGAAATGCCAGTTGCATCGCGGAGCTCTTTTATTTGCTCTGTTGTTATGGTGTTAGTATTAGACATATTTTAAACCTTTTTTTCTTCTATAGATTTCTGACCCATTTTATACGAGTCAGCAAGTGCGGTAGTGAAAAATTTAATTGAAGGAATTCCAGAGTCATTACCAATTATTGGGAAATCGATATCTTTTATATTTGAATCAGAATTAACTAGGGAAACAACTGGTACTCCACCTTTTCTCGCTTCTGTTGCAGCGATGTGTTCAGACCTTGCATCTACTATATATATTGCGTCTGGTGCTTTCTTCATTCCAATTAAGCCAGAATAGTAGCGAGAAAGCTTTTCCATCTTCTTTGCCATAACAACTCTTTCTTTCTTAGTATATTTATCAAGTCCACCTTCTACGCTGTCCTTGCGATAATTCTCAAGCTCATTTATTTTTTTCTTTATTTCTGTGAAGTTCGAAAGTGTTCCGCCAATCCATCTTTCTACGACGTAAGGCATGTTGAGCGACATAGCAGTGTTCTTAGTAATTTCCTTTGCTTCAGGCTTAGTTCCGACAAAAAGAACTGTCTTTCCTAGTGTTCCCATGTCTTTCATAAAAGCCAATGCGTCTTCTAACATTAAGCTTGTTTTTTCGAGGTCAATGATGTCGGTTTTATTTTTGGTAGTGAAAATATACGAAGAAAGGCTAGGGTGTCTGCGGCTTTTTCCATAGCCATAGTGGGCTCCAGCTTTGAACATCTGTTCTATCAAAGTATCGTTATTTTCCTTATTAATATCTGTTTTTTGCATGAAATTTATTCTAACAGATTGCTCACTTTTTTGCAAATTCTTCATGTTTATTTGGGGTTTTTAGTCTAAAAATTATCTAAATTGCATCTTTGACCAAAAGACTTTTTTAAAGTAAGATGGACAAATGAGTAATACGACTAGCCTGGGGGTGAGACAATCGAAGCTTTTTACTAAGACACGCAAAGAAGCGCCAACAGACGAAGTATCGAAAAATGCTGAACTTTTGATCCGTGGAGGCTTTGTACACAAGGAAATGGCAGGAGTTTATAGTTATCTGCCACTTGGCCTGCGAGTGCTTAAAAAAATAGAAAACATTATCCGTGAAGAAATGAATAGTGTTGGAGGACAAGAAATCCTCATGTCCTCGCTCCAGCCAAAAGAAAATTGGGAAAAAACAGGCAGATGGGAGGCAATGAACGATTTGTATAAAGTTAGTGATTCTTCAAAAAGAGAAGTTGCGCTTGGCCCAACTCACGAAGAAATAGTTGTTCCAATTTTAAAAAATTATGTCTCCTCGCACAAAGATTTTCCGCTTTCAATTTATCAAATTCAAAATAAATTTAGGATGGAGCTCCGAGCTAAGTCTGGGATATTGCGAGGGAGAGAATTTATTATGAAAGATATGTATTCTTTCCACACGAGCGAGGAAGATTTCGAAAATTTCTATAATAAAATGAAAGAGGTATATAAGACTATTTTTAGTCGAGTGGGGATTGGGCATTTAACATATATGACTTTTGCTTCGGGTGGAACATTTGCAAAGTATTCTCATGAATTCCAGACCATCACTTCAGCGGGAGAGGATACAATATATGTTGATGAAGAAAATGGTCTTGCGGTAAATAAGGAAGTTTTTACCGATGAAGTTTTAAGTCAACTTAATCTTAATAAAGAAAAGCTAGTAGAACAGAAATCCATCGAAGTAGGAAATATATTTGATCTTAAAACTAAATATTCAGAGCCCTTTGATCTCAATTTTACCGACGTAGAAGGTCAAACAAAAACAGTTCTAATGGGATGTTATGGTATTGGTCTTGGTCGTCTTCTGGGAACGATTGTAGAAGTTTTGTCTGATGACAAAGGAATAATTTGGCCGCAGGCAATAGCGCCTTTTCAAGTTCACTTGCTAGCTATTGGTGAAGATGAAGATACTCTAAAAGAAGCGGAAAGTGTTTACGAAAGTCTGACTGAGGCAGGAGTAGAAGTATTGTACGATGATAGAACAGAAGTATCTGCCGGAGAGAAATTTGCCGATTCTGATTTACTTGGAATTCCTTATCGCGCGGTTGTATCAAAACGAAGTCTCAAAGAAGGAGGGATTGAACTTAAAAAAAGAACTGAAGAAAAGGGAAAGATAATTTCTCAAAACGAATTATTGAAAATATTAAATACTGAAGTTTCATAAAAAAGGACAAAATAATGGATAAATTTTACAAATTAGTTTCAAACGACATCGGGATAGACTTGGGGACATCAAACACCCTTGTGTATTTGAAAGGTCATGGGATCGTGATCAACGAGCCTTCTGTAGTAGCTGTAAATATTAAAACAAATCAAATCTTGGCAGTAGGCTCAAAAGCCAAAGAAATGCTTGGCCGCACACCAGGACACATCAAAGCTATACGTCCACTTGTTGACGGAGTAATTTCCGATTTTGAAGTCACAGAAGAAATGCTTTCTTATCTCATAAATAAAGCAGACAAGATGTCGAAGAAAATGGCTCGCCCTAGAGTTGTGGTCGGAGTTCCGTCAGGAACTACGAACGTGGAGTCGCGCGCAGTATATGACGCTGCAAGAAGCGCAGGAGCGCGAGAAGTGTTCCTAGTTGAGGAACCAATGGCAGCAGCAATAGGAATAAGGCTTCCAGTCAAGGATCCGCTTGGCTCTATGATTATAGATATCGGAGGAGGAACGACTGACATTGCGGTTATTTCTCTTGGTGGAGTTGTGAAGTCTAAAAATCTAAAAATCGCAGGCGACAGATTAAACAACGATATTATTTCCTATATGCGAGATGAATTTAAAATACTCATCGGCGAAAGAACTGCGGAAATAGTGAAGATAGCAATCGGTTCGGTTTTGCCGGGTGAATACACAGAAACTGAAGTTCACGGCAGAGATCTTCTTACAGGGCTACCACGTGCGGTCGTGGTTACGGGTGCTGATATTCGCGAAGCCCTTACTCTCTCAATTAATGAATTAGTAGAAGGGGTCAAAGACATGCTTGAAACTACCCCGCCGGAAATTCTTTCTGACATAATGCATCGCGGAATTACACTCTCAGGAGGCGGTGCTTTGCTTCCCGGGATAGATCAGCTTCTACAGAGAGTTCTCAAGATTCCGGTTTATGTTGTTGAGGATCCGCTTTCTTCTGTGGCGCGGGGAACTGGAATAATTCTGGACGACCTTCCATATTACAAAGAAGTACTGATTGGGAATCAAGATGAGTTACCTCCAAGATAAAAAAGATAAAAGAAAAAAGTTTTACTATATTTTTTCTTTTCTAGTAATTCTTTTTGTGCTGTTTTATTTTCGCAACGGAGTTTTTAAAAACTTGTCTTACCTAAGTCATACTGTTTCCCATCCTTTCCTAGTAGCAGGGAATAATATTGGAGAAAAATTCGGAAGCATCGGATCTTTCTTTGCTTCAAAAAGTAAGCTTACAAAAGAAAATCAAGATTTAAAGTCTAAACTAAGTGATGCGGAAGCGCAGATGGTGAACTACAGTTCGTTATTGGCAGAAAATACTAAACTTAGGGATACTCTTGGACGGAAAGATGAAAAGCAAGACTTTATCCTTTCTGCAATACTGGCGAAACCAAATCAGAGTCCATACGATACTTTAATAATTGATGGAGGCACGAACAAGGTCATTAAGACTGGACAAGCTGTCTTTGCTTCGGGGAATGTTCCGATTGGGAAAATTTCAGATGTTTTTTCAGACTCTTCAAAAGTAATTTTGTTTTCCAATTCAGGAGAAAAAACACAAGTAGTACTTTCCGGTAAAGATGTTTTTTTGGATTTGGTGGGTCGCGGAGGAGGGAATTTCGAAATGATTATTCCAAGAGATCTTTCTTTAGTTAAAGGAGATCAAGTAGTTTTGCCAGGGATAATCCCACATGTTGTGGCAACAGTAGCAACTGTAATTTCAGACCCAAGAGATCCGTTCATAAAAGCACTTCTAATAAGTCCTATAAATATTCAGGAACTAAAGTTTGTAGAAATTGGCAAGTAAAAACAGTAGATATGCTATTTAAAATTGAAAAAAAATTAAAAAATAACCTTGGCCGGGCGGGGGTGCTCAGTACTCCTCATGGAGATATTTATACTCCAGCTTTTGTTCCGGTCGGGACTAAGGCAACAGTAAAGGCGCTTACTCCCGAGGATGTATCATCACTTGGCGCAGAAGTTGTGCTTGCCAATACTTATCATTTATATTTACAGCCCGGAGATGAATTAGTAGCGAAGGCTGGAGGACTGCATAAATTTATGAATTGGCATGGTCCGATGATAACAGACTCTGGGGGATTTCAAGTTTTTTCACTCGGTGCGGCGTACGGAAAAGAAATTTCTAAAGTTACAAAAGTTACAGATCCATCTCTTATGATTCCGGAGCGTTTCGATGATTCTGATGCCCCTAGGCTCGCAAAAATAGGGAATGATGGAGTATCCTTCAAGTCTCACCTTGATGGCTCGGTTCATTACATTACACCAGAAAAATCTGTTCAGATTCAGCACAACTTAGGCGCAGATATTATTTTTGCTTTTGACGAATGCACTAGTCCGGCCGAGGACACAAGATACCAAGAAGAAGCACTCGAGCGTACCCACAGGTGGGCAGAAAGGAGTTTGGAAGAACACAAAAAAATCAGCGCCTCTCCTGATACTTTTGCTCAGGTCCTCGGAAAAAATCCCCAGACCAATTCGCAAAAGCATACAGTTTCGGCTGTTGCACTTTTTGGTATTGTCCAAGGAGGAAGAGATAAGAATCTTCGTCAAAAGTCTGCGAAGTTTATCGGTGGTTTAGATTTCGACGGCTTTGGGATTGGAGGCTCTTTTGCAAAAGAAGATATGTCTTCAGCGGTGAAGTGGGTGAATGAAATTTTACCAGAGGAGAAGCCAAGGCATTTACTAGGCATCGGGGAGCCAGAAGATTTATTCGGAGGAATTGAAAACGGCGTAGATCTTTTTGACTGTGTGGCCCCCACACGAAATGCCAGAAACGGATCGCTTTATACTAACGAAGGAAAGATAAATATTATGAATGCGATTTATCGAAATGATTTCAATCCAGTTCAGAAAGATTGTAATTGTTACACATGTAAAAATTATACTGCAGCGTATGTTGCGCATTTGTTTCATGGGAAGGAAATGCTAGGTGGGACGTTGGCATCGATTCATAATTTGTATTTCATAATTAACTTAGTAAAGAAAATCCGCCAATCAATAATTGAAGATAACTTTTTTGAATATAAAGACATTTTTCTAAATAGTTTTAAGACAAAATAGATATTTCTATGCTTGACTTTTGTATTGATTCTATGGTATAATAAATAAAGGTTGAACCATTCACCGAGAGCATAGCTCTCATTTAAATAGGATTAGGAATGCTCGAAAACATCAGCAGTACGTTGGCCCAAATGACCAACTGGCAGTTCGGGTTCGTAGTATTCGTGACGCTTGGCGTCACGGTCTACATGACGTCCCGAATCAGCAAATCGATTCGATCACATCGGGCACGACGTCACCGTCGGCAGACGGCTGTCGCTGCACTTGGAGCGATCATCGCTGAGCTTCCGTCTCTCAGACGCGAGCTTCTCGAAATTGCTGAGCTAGCAAAAAGTAATGCGCTAACGGCGATTGTTCGATTCTTCAACACGACGTCGATATGGCAGGATCGGGATCTTGCTACGATCGTCCGGGAGCTCAAGGATGTGGGCGACCAGAAAAACGCTGCAGCTGTCGAATCACTCGGTAAGCTTTTCGAGCAGTTCCGAATGACAGGGCGAGCCCAGTATGGCTGGAACCGCACAGAAAAGGGCCAGCTTGTTACCGAAGACGATGTCTATCTCGGAAACATCTGGGGCATCTGGACGTTCAATGTCTCGTACTGGAGGGAGGTAGGGAAGAGGAACGACCCCAAGGGTACCCACGGGTATGCCGAGAAGGGTAATTATTTCTCGACTCGGAATACCTACGACATCATCTGCGACCAGGCTCGTGAATTCATCGACGATCACACGCCGGTAATGGTGGGTCTCATCGACGAGCTCACCGATCGCGACGTTCGCAAGCTGCGAATCGCCTAGGGTCGGAGACGCTAAACTTTCTTGCGTAAAATAGAAAGCATCACGAGCCCCGGCTAGTCTATGACTGCCGGGGCTCTTTAAATTCAAGCAAAAAACCTTTACATTTCTTGAGCAGTTGTTATACTAAATCCCACTTAAATGTTAGTAAAAAAAGCAAAAAATACAACAAAAAAAATAGGCAAGAAGCCAGGCAAAAACTGGAGGAAATTCTGGAAGCTTGGGATTGAAGAGTTCAATACTCAATTTTTGGGCATCAGCAAAGATGGCGAGCTCACTGCAACAGAAGGTCACCATGTCTACAACCTGCACGATCTTGCACACAAATTTGGAACTCCACTCCAGATAATTTTCCCTTTCATTATCGAAGACAGACTGAAAGACCTGATAGGATATTTCCAGGCATATATGAAGATATATGGATACAAAGGAAGATTTTTCTATCACTATCCGATGAAGGTGAATCAAAATAAAGAATTCATTCTGCCTCTTCTTTCTGAAGGCGCAAATCTCGAAGTTACTTCTGCAAACGAACTCTGGCTAGTAAAGAAGCTCTGGGAGGGAGAAAAATTTAATACTAAGATTCGGGTACTTTGCAATGGTCCCAAGAGCGATCAATACTTAGATCTTATAGAAGAGTTGCGTTCAAAAGGCATGAACATCGTTCCTATAATTGAGAGTTATGAGGAAATAGACAGAATTTCAAAATACAAAGGCGATGTGGGCGTAAGAGTCGATCTAGATATTAAAGCAGATACACATTGGGATAAAAAGTTTGACAGATTCGGTCTTTCCGAAAAAGATGTTTTAAGTTTTGGAAAAATGAAGAACTTGAAAATAATGCATTATCATTTGGGTTCTCAGATTAAAACCCAGAAAAGTATTTTAGACGGAGTAAAGCAGGCATTTAGTATTTATGTACAGCTTCAGAAAACTCACCCAACATTAGATACTCTGGACATTGGCGGAGGATTCGGAGTTCCTTATGAGAAAAAGAAATTTTATACTGCGAAAGTTGTGTCGAGTAAAATTATAAAAGTCTTGAAGAATTTGTCAGACAAGGCGGGAATCAAGCATCCTAACCTGGCGGTAGAATGGGGACAGTACATCGTTGCCCCCGCAGAAATCACTATTTATAAAGTTCTTTCTGAGAAAGTTATACCAAAGGCAAATGCCAAGTCCTGGTATATTGTCGATGGAAGCTTTATGAATGATTTAAAAGATACATGGGCAATCCACCAGAAATGGCATGTTATCCCCGCTAACAATATGCACGGAGCGCTCAAGACTGTTTGGCTTGCTGGAAGTACTTGTGATTCTGATGACAAATATACCGCTGGTGGCAACTACATTCTCTTACCCAAACTCCATGAAAATAAAGAGCAGCTTGTCGCAATACTAGATACCGGAGCATACCAAGATGGACTGTCTTCTCATCATTGCTTACTTTCAGCTCCTATGAAAATAATTGCGGAGAATGGAACGGTAAAAATTGCTCGCAAAAGAGAGAACGCTGAAACAATAGGTAAACTCTTTGGCTGGACTAATGGAGACCACAAGTAAATTATGAAAAAACACTTTAAATTTTTAATTGCAATCGTATTTGCGATTCTTTTAATATTTTTAATATTTCATAAGACTAATAAGGTAGAAGCCCCAAACCCACAATACATAAATATTGGGGGGCAGAAGCTACAAGTTGATATAGCTGATACTCCCGTAAAAAGAGAACAGGGATTATCTGGACGAACTGGTCTGAAAGTAAACGAAGGAATGCTTTTTGATTTTCCAAATTCAGGTATCTATTCTTTCTGGATGAAAGATATGAAATTTCCAATAGACATAATATGGATTAACGAAGAAGGAAAAATAGTTTATATAAAAAAGAATGCATTGCCTGATTCCTACCCGGCATTGTTTACTCCAGAAAATAATTCTAAATATGTATTAGAAGTCGTCTCGGGATTCTGCGACAAGTACAATATTAAAATAGGGGATAGGGTTGAATTACATTAGCATTTTGCAAAAGAAAATCCTCCGCTTTCGCGGAGGACTCTCATTTTTTCTAGGTGTCTATAAGCCGAATTCTGTTTTCCGACCTAAGTCGAAATGTCAGCAATTTGTCTAGGCCCGCTGTTACCAGTGGGCTCAAGCGATTCTCCCCGACCAGGGTCGGGGCACGATCTTGCACAGAGGTAAGGATTTAGCCGTTTCACCCTTCGACTTCGCTTGAGGCAAGCCCCAAACTTATATGAAGGTTTATCCGTTGCCGGATATTTGTTACCTTTCGGAAACAAACGTCACTGCTCGCACCTATATATCGCTATATGCGGGCGTTACCCGCTACCATTCCCATTTGCCCATGAAATATGGATAAAATCGCTGTGTTCGGACTTTCCTCCCCATAAAATCCTTACGGAAAATATAGAGTAGCCAACCAACACCTAGGAGGGCAGTATAACACACTTGCTTTATTTTTGTAAATATGATATACTGCATCCGTGAGTGTGAGGTTAGATTCACACTATTCGTAACAACATAAGTGCCGCAGAAAGCGCCCCTCGGGGCGTTTTCTGTTTATTAGATAGGACTTATTTGCTATACTAAATTTCAGGATTAAATTT
>JBDSTB010000009.1:0-22229 GCA_039928455.1 Minisyncoccota bacterium
ATACACCTGGACACATCGACTTTACCGTAGAGGTTAAGCGTTCTCTTCGCGTACTCGACGGAGCAGTGGTCGTTTTTGATGGAGTTGCTGGAGTTGAGCCACAATCTGAAACAAACTGGAGATACGCCGACGAAGCGAAAGTTCCACGAATATGTTTCGTAAACAAACTTGACCGAACAGGAGCATCATTCGAACACTCATTCGCAACAATTTTGGACAGACTCAGCAAGAAAGCTGTAAGAGTTCAGATTCCAATCGGACTTGAAGAGAAGTTCGAAGGTGTCATTGATCTTCTTCGTATGAAGGCGTATTACTTCGAGGGAGAGATGGGGAATACTGTTATTGAAAAAGAAATTCCCGAGAACATGAAATCTGATGCTGATAAATATCATTCAGAACTTGTAGAAAAAATAGTTGAAGTTGATGATGTCATGATGACGGAATACCTAGACGGAATAATTCCCGATATGGATGTTTTAAAAAAGACACTACGAAGGGCAGTTATTGCAAATGAAATTTTTCCTGTTTTCGCAGGCTCTGCGCTTAAGAACAAGGGAGTTCAGCTGGTACTCGACGCTGTTGTGGACTACCTTCCATCTCCATTAGATATTCCTCCAGTCCCTGGAATTGACCCAAACACAGAAAAGCCTGTCGTAAGAAATGCTTCTGACGCAGAGCCTTTCGCCGCACTTGCCTTTAAGGTTGCAACAGATCCATTCGTAGGACAAATTATTTTCTTCCGCGTATATTCCGGACAACTTTCTGCCGGGAGCTATATTTATAATCCACGTACTCGTAACAAAGAACGAATCGGCCGAATTTTGCGTATGCATGCCAATGACCGCGAAGAAGTGAAACACGTTTTCGCTGGGGAAATTGCTGCAGCAGTCGGACTTAAAGACACAATTACATCTGATACTATTTGTGATGAAAACTCTCCTGTCATACTAGACCGTATCGTTTTTCCAGAGCCAGTTATCTCACTTCGAATCGAACCTAAGACAAAAGCTGACCAAGAAAAAATGGGAATGGCGCTTAACCGTCTTGCCCAAGAAGATCCTACTTTCAAAGTTAGTACCGATCAGGAAACAGGAGAAACAATCATCGCTGGAATGGGAGAACTCCATCTTGAAATTATTGTTGACCGAATGAAGCGTGAGTTTACAGTTGAGGCAAACGTAGGCAAGCCTCAGGTTGCATACAGAGAAACTATCAACGGAAGTGCTGATGCAGAAGGAAAGTACATCAAGCAATCAGGTGGACGCGGTAACTACGGACACGTGAAGATTAAAGTTAAGCCGATGGAAATGCTTACTAAAGAAGAAGTTGAAGACCTACCAAAGAATACCAAGAGGGCTCCAGGATTTGAATTCATCAACACAATTAAGGGAGGAGTTATTCCGCAGGAATACATCGCTCCATGTGAAAAGGGATTCAAGGAAGGACTCGATCGCGGAATTCTTGCAGGATTCAAAATGGTAAATGTTTCAGTTGAACTTTGGGACGGAAGTTACCATGAAGTGGACTCGAACGAAATGGCTTTCAAAATCGCTTCATCGATGGCAATTCAAGACGCATGCCGAAGAGCGAATCCAGTAATACTTGAGCCAATGATGAAAGTTGAAGTTGTCACACCAGATAAATTCATGGGAGACGTTACAGGAAATCTTTCTTCAAAGCGTGCGCTTATTGAAGGTATGGAAGACCGAGGAATGAACAAAGTTATCCGCGCAATTGTTCCACTATCAGAAATGTTCGGTTACATGACTGGGCTCCGCTCAATGACGGAAGGAAGAGCATCTTTCACGATGGAATTTTTCCGTTACGACATTGTGCCTCAGAACGTTGCTGAAACAATAATAGCTGGAAGAAAATAAGATTCTAAAAATCACCCGAAAGGGTGGTTTTGCTTTTGTGGCAAAATAACTAGATAAGTATATAATTTAAAAAGTCGGTTTTTATTAAGAGAATTTAATCAAATTTATGGGAGCAGGAGATTTTAAACCAGATCAAAAACAAAAAGAAGGTGTATCAGAGATAGATCCGTTACAGTCTTTCAGAGACGCGGCGGCAAAGGCCAGAGCAAATGCAAAGCTTTTTGAAAGCATGGGGAAGGGGCATGAACACGACGCAAAAAGAGCTCTTTCTTCAGCTGAAGGTTATGAGAAAAAAATTGAAGATGCAGAAACGGTTGCAAAAGCAAGAAAAGAAACGGAGGGTTTGAACGAAGAAGAATTAACTCTTCTCATGAAACAAGCATACAGAGATTATGAGCAAGCTTCAAAAGCAACAAATAATGCAGTAAATGATAGTTTGCCTGAGCGGGCAGCCCTGAGAAGGGAAGAGCATCGTACACACATGAGATGGATGACAATTGATATAATACTTCAAGAATCTGCAGAAGAACAAAAGTAATCTTAGTAGGAGAATAAACATAAATTAGATAGTTTAAACCTGATTTGACAATGTTTTTAGATTTGCTATTATGTACTTAACTGCTTTTCGCAGTTTTTGTTTTATTTAATTATTAATAAATAAGCTTATAATTAAGCCTTAGCGACTGGTTCTCGTACGTTAAGTTTTACTTAGAAGCCCCAATAGCATTATGGCTGAAGAATTTAAGAGAGATAAGCCCCACATTAATGTGGGAACAATTGGTCACGTTGACCATGGAAAGACAACTCTAACCGCCGCAATCTTGCACGTTTTGAGTATGGCAGGAAAGACAGTTAGACTTCGAGACGTTAGTCAGATTGACAACGCTCCTGAAGAAAAGGCACGAGGAATCACTATTAACATTTCTCACAACGAGTACGCTACTGATGCTCGCCATTACGCGCACATCGATGCTCCTGGACACGCCGACTACATCAAGAACATGATCACTGGTGCCGCTCAAATGGACGGTGCTATTCTTGTGGTTGCTGCAACAGACGGAGCTATGCCACAGACTCGTGAGCACGTTTTGCTTGCGAAGCAGGTTGGTGTTCCAAAGATAATTATCTTCCTAAACAAGTGCGATATGGTTGATGATAAAGATATGGTTGACCTAGTTGAAGAAGAAATACGAGAACTTCTAACAAAGCAAGGTTTTGACGGCGCTGGAGCACCAGTTATAAGAGGTTCTGCTCTTAAGGCTCTTGAAGCAACATCAATGGATGATGAATGGGCAAAGAAAATAATTGATCTTACTGACGCTCTTGATACTTACATTCCAATTCCTGAACGAGATATAACTAAGCCTTTCCTTATGCCTGTTGAAGACATCTTCTCAATCGAAGGACGAGGAACAGTTGTAACAGGAAAAATCGAAAGAGGAGTAGTGAAAGTTGGTGAAGATATCGAAATCGTTGGTATTAAAGCAACTCAGAAGTCTACAGTTACTGGTATAGAAATGTTTAACAAGAATCTTCAGGAAGGTATGGCTGGAGACAACGCTGGAATTCTTCTAAGAGGATTAAAGAAGGAAGATATTACTCGCGGTCAGGTACTATGTAAGCCAGGAACAACAACTCCACATGATAACTTCACAGCTGAAATATATGTATTAAAGAAAGAAGAAGGAGGACGACACACCCCATTCTTCAAGGGTTACAAGCCTCAGTTCTACATCCGAACTACGGACGTGACTGGAGATGTTACTCTCGCTGAAGGTACAGAAATGGTTATGCCAGGGGACACAGTTAAAATCACAGTTAAACTTGTTACCCCAGTTGCCCTAGAAGAATCACAGAGATTCGCAATCCGAGAAGGAGGCAAGACGGTTGGAGCAGGAGTGGTTACGAAGATACTGGGATAGTAGAAAGTTATAAAGTTCATAAAGTTATTAAGTAAGTTCAATGACAACATCAGAAAAAAAAGTAAAAAAGCCTAAGGCGAGTGGCGAAGAAGCTAAAAAAAGTACAAAAGCTTCTAAGCCAGCAAAATCTTCAACTCGAAGCGTCAAGAAGGACAAAGACGACAGCAAGGTCGTACTTCGCATACGAGTTCGTGCTTACGAGAGTAAGATACTTGATGCGACTGTAAAGCAGATCATGGACACTGCAGTTCGATATGATGCGACGATAGTAGGACCAGTACCACTTCCTACGGAAATAAAAAAATATACAGTAAATCGGTCTCCTTTTATTTATAAGAATACTCGAGAACAATTCGAGATTCGCGTACACAAAAGATTGATCGATATAATAAATCCTAACGGCAAAACCGTTGAGGCTCTTACTAATTTGTCTCTTCCATCTGGGGTAGATATTGATGTAAAGATGTTATAAAAATAGTTTTATGAAATTCATTCTTGGAACAAAAGAGAATATGACTGAGTACTTTTCCGAAAACGGTGTAGTCGTTCCAGTTACTATACTTTCTGTTGGACCAGTAACCGTAACCCGAATCTTTGAAAAAGGTAAAGATGGTTACAACTCTGTTCAAGTTGGATTCGGCACTCAGAAAAGTTCTAGAATTACTAAAGGAAGGGCAGGAGCAATGAAAGGCGCATTTTACAAAAACATTCAGGAATTTAGATTAAAAGAAAATGATAAAAACGAAGTTAAAGTTGGAGATGTCATCGATGCTTCAATTTTTGCCCCAGGAGACAGTATCGTTGTTTCAAGTATATCAAAAGGAAAAGGATTCCAGGGTGTTGTTAAGCGTCATGGCTTTCACGGTGGTCCACGAACTCACGGCCAGAAGCATTCTGAAAGAGAACCTGGATCTATCGGAGGAGGACTTCGAACACATGTTCCCAAAGGAATGAGAATGGCAGGACGCATGGGAGGAGATCGCATTACTCAGAAGAATCTGAAAGTTGTTTTCGTGGATAAGGAAAACAATATCATGCTTATCAAGGGAGCAGTTGCCGGACGACGCGGAAGCTTAGTAGAAATAGTCAGTAGATAATTGAGATTTTTAAATAAAATGGATGCAAAGATTTACAACCAAAAAGGAACCGAAGCGGGGACAATAAGTCTTCCAGCCAAAGTCTTCGCCGCAAAGTGGCGTAGCGACTTAGTGCACCAAGTTGTAGAATCAATGCGAAGCAACAAGCGAGCAGGCACAGCTGATACGAAAGATCGTGGAGAAGTTAGAGGAGGAGGAAAGAAGCCATGGAAACAAAAGGGAACAGGACGAGCTCGTCACGGATCTTCCCGCTCACCAATATGGGTTGGGGGAGGAGTAACTCATGGACCTCTTGCTGAGAAGAACTATAAGAGAAAGATTTCTAAAAAAATGAGAGCTCAAGCGCTTTTCTCTGTACTATCGAAGAAGCTAAAAGATGGAGAAATAATTTTCGTTGATACACTTGGATCAGACGCAATAAAGACTAAAACAGCAGTCAAAGTTATGGACGGCATAGTAAAGGCTGGAGGATTTAAAGCCTCCGCTAAGCATAAGAAGGCTAGAATTTTACTTGCATTATTTGAACGAGACGAAAAGATAGAAAAGAGCTTCCGAAATATTTCAACTGTTGAAATGGTATTTTTGAAAAATTTGAATCCATTAGATGTATTAAACAAGCAATATCTTTTAATAGAAAATCCGACAGAGAGCGTTAAATTCTTGGAGGCAAGAGGCTAATTTAATTTTATGATATCAAACCCAATCAAAAATCCAAGAATAACCGAAAAGGCATCTTATTCTCAAGAAAATAATGTTTACGCTTTTGATGTGACCCCCAGCGCAAATAAAACAGAAATAAAAAAGGCAATATTTGAAATGTACAAAGTTCATCCAGTAAAAGTGAATGTCCTTGCAGTGCCAAAGAAAAATTCTTCATTTAAAGGAAAGAAAGGCACACGAGGAGGAGGGAGAAAAGCGCTTGTATATTTAAAAGCCGGCGACAAGATAGAATTTATATAGTTCGACAAGCTCACTACGAGTAATTTATGAAAACCTACAAACCAACAAGTAAATCACGAAGACAGATGACCAACATTTCTTACCGAGATGTTTTGACTAAAACTTCGCCTACAAAATCTCTTACATCTGGGTTCCGACGCGCAGTGGGAAGAAACAGCGCAGGAAGAATTACTACTCGACACAAAGGTGGAGGGCACAAAAGACTTTTTCGTGATGTGGATTTTCTATACAACAAGAAAGATATTCCAGCAAAAATAACATCAGTAGAATACGATCCTAACCGCTCAGCATTTATTGGACTTGCGGTTTATAGAGATGGAGAAAAGAGATATGTTGTACTACCTAAATCTGTAAAGCCAGGCGATTCATTTTTAGTTTCTACCAAGGCACCGCTTACAGCCGGTAACAGACTTCCACTTAAAAATATTCCAGTAGGAACTTTCGTTTACAACATCGAAATCAAGCCACAAGGGGGATCGAAGATCGGCCGCTCTGCAGGAATCTTCGCACAAGTTGTAGCAAATGCAGACGGATATTCGAACATCAAGATGCCTTCAACAGAAGTAAGGAAGATTAATGAAGAGTGCTGGGCATCGATCGGGACTGTTTCAAACGAAGAACATCATTTAGAAAACTACGGTAAGGCAGGAAGATCTCGCTGGAAAGGAATTCGTCCTACGGTTCGAGGTACTGCTATGAACCCAGTCGACCACCCATACGGAGGAGGTGAAGGAAGACAGGGAAGAGGGACCAAGAGACCAAAGACAATGTGGGGTAAAGTCACAGGAGGAAGAAAGACTCGCGGACCAAAGAAATACTCAAACATCTTTATAGTATCTCGAAGAAAGACTGGCAAGAACAAATAAGAATAAGTATAAAAAAAGAAGGCTCCTCTGAATGAGGGGCTTTTCTGTTGCAATTTTATCATTGACTTTTGTATTTTTGTGTGATAAATTAAAAAAGAATCAAGTACACCAACCCTAACCAAAAATAAGGTGATGAATGACTAAACACGAATTCAGTGGTTCTTCTGTAACTCAAGAAGAAGTTTGTACCGGGAGAGGCTATGCCGCCGTCACACTGAGGCCAAACGGAGAAGGTTTCCGGGTCAAGGTCAAACGAGGCAAGAAAATGCCAAAGCAACCAGAGCCCGTTACCCACGATTGCCACGGAATCAACAACGAGAGGATTCCCGAGGCAAGTTACCCCGCTAACTGAAGGAGCAACAAGATGAGCGGTACGCAACAAGAAATCGGGGAAAATTGCCCTGAGTGCCCAACAGGTGGTAAAGATATTCGTGTGATCAATCCGCTAGCGTATTTCCATGAATACAAAGAATGGAAAGTTCGTCCTGAGCGTGAGAGCGTTAGCCTCCTTCAGGAGAGGATTGGCCAAGACCAAGCGCGAGGAATGCCTTTCACTTACGCTTTCGATCGGCACAAACATGACTTCGATTTCGAGGTCTGTCGGCAAGTAATTTGCCAAGGAAGCAGTGCGATCCGTCGCCAACGACGGAATAGAAGTAAATGATCAGATCAGAAGCCCGCCGTTGCGACATGCAGCGGCGTTTTTTGTTATACCAGCCTTATTTTATAAGGTTTTTATGCTTGACTTTAAGGTATTTTTGTGATATACTACTTAGGAAGTACGTTGTTAAACCATTTTCTGTGAGGTAATTAATATGGTGAAGAAGCAGGAAGAATTGACTCCCGAAGAGAGAGCAAGTGTTGAGTCCGCGATAGTGCGGAGCATCAACGAACTCCGTGACGTGAACGTGGATCCACTACATGCTTTAAAGATTTCGCTTCGCAAATCGGCGAGCGCAGAGCGTATTAGGCTGGAAGAAATTCCAGCTTGGTATGAGAGCATTCTCACCAAGATGATTGTAGAAAGTTGTGAAAAGGCGAGAGAAAAGGCTGTTTCGCTTCCTCGCGAACTTTCCTTGATTGGTCGCGTTCATCCAGTGGGTGCAGAAATCGTCGATGGTAAAATTATTCGGCGAAGCTCGACCAAGGAGCATGTTCTTCGGCCGGAAAACTTCCGCGACTTAAGGGAACAACAACTCCCCCCGCGAGATCGCTCGGACGCAGATTAACCATCAATCACTGAGGTGCTTATCATGGGAGTGGAACGCAAGGAGTATCTGTCTCGTCGCAATCGAGACAAAGTATCAGACGACTCCTCAAAAGGGAGGAAGTCTCGGCACCACAATCGCCTTAGGGCTTTGATGCCTCAAAAAGGCGACAAAAAGCGTATCGAAAGAATGATTCGCGAAGAACTCGGAAGAAGATAGCAAATCTTCCTACATCAAAGAAATCCCGCCTTGAGCAATCGCTCGGCGGGTTTTGTCTTTATTTGACAATATATGTAGATTTGCTAATATGAATCCAAGCTCGCTTCGAGCTTTTTGTTTACTTACTGAGTAATTTCAGTGCAAAGATAATGACCAGATCACTTAAAAAAGGCCTCAATCTAGACGAAAGACTGCTTAAAAAAATAGCAGGCAAAAACCCGCTTCAGACTCCGACAGTAAAGACTTGGAAAAGAGCATGTGTGATCTCTCCTGAAATGCTTGGTTTTACTTTTGGCGTTTATAACGGAAAGGTTCATGTTGATGTGCTTGTCACAGAGGACATGGTTGGCCACAGACTTGGAGAATTTTCACCAACGAAGAAATTCATGAAACACGGAGGAAAGATGCAGAAGGAACTTGAAGCAAAGAAGAAAGAAGCTGAAATAACTCAGGCTAAGTCAGCCACAGCCGCTGCAGCCGATGCGAAAGGTAGTGCTAAAAAATAGTTCGGGAAGCTCACTATAAATAACATAAATTAAATGAAAGCATTTTTGAAAAATTACAGACAGTCTCCTAGAAAGGTCCGCCTTGTTGCAGGATTAATAAAGGGAAAGAACGTGGATCAGGCAGTCGCAGAGCTAGATTTCCTTGCAAAGAGAGCAGGACTACCGATCAAGAAACTTTTACTTTCAGCAGTAGCAAACGCAAAGAACATGGGAGTTGACCAGGAGAATTTATTTATACAAGAATTGCGAGTTGATAAAGGTATTACGATGAAAAGAATGATGCCAGCCGCGATGGGAACAGGGCACCGAATCAACAAGAGAACGAGCCATTTGAATTTAGTTTTAGGAGAGAGATTAGTAAAAGCAAAAGAGGCAAAGAAAGAAAAGAAATCAATAAATCCCAAAACAGAAACAAAGATAGGAAAATTAAAATCAGTAAAAGCCCTAGGCCGTAGTACAGCGGGCGAGGCCAAGAAAGTAACAAAATAAATTAAAGATTATGAGTAAAATAGTTCATCCATACGCACATAGACTGATCATCCTTAGAGACTGGAAAAGTCGCTGGTTTGCTGATCCTAAAAAATATGTAACTTACCTAAAGGGTGATGTTTTAATTCGTCAGTACTTAGAAAAGAAATTACGCGGTATGTATGTTTCTACTATTGAAATAGAAAGAAGTAGAAAAGCTACAAGATTTATCATCAAAACTTCTCGTCCAGGATTAATAATAGGAAGAAATGGGGAAGGCGCAACTAAGCTCAAAGAAGATATTTTAAAGAAAATGGACAATCTTCAAATTGCCCGACCCGAAGATTTTAAACTTGAAATTGTTGAAATAACAAATCCAGAAGCGGATGCTGCGATAGTTGCCTTCATGATCGCAGAAGGATTGGAAAAAAGAATGCCTTACCGAAGAGTAATAAAAACAATCATTGAGAAAGTTATGACTGCAAGAGGAGTAGAAGGAGCAAGAGTTGTTCTCTCCGGACGTCTGGGAGGAGCAGATATTGCGCGAACCGAAGAATTGAAAAGAGGAAGTATTCCACTTCAGACTTTCCGAGCAGATATAGATTTCAAAAGAGAAAGAGCGACTCTCTCATACGGAGTTGTCGGAGTGAAAGTTTGGATTTACCGCGGAAAGATTTTTGCTGACAAGAAAGACAGCAAAAAGAAGGAGGATAATGTACGCGGAGACAAGGAAGTTAAAATGGATTAATTATATTTTATGTTATTACCCAAAAAAGTAAAATTTAGAAAGTGGCAGACAATGCGCAGAAACCCAAAATCTATATCTCCAGATACTAGAGGTTCCAAGCTTGCCTTCGGCTCTTTCGGACTTAAGTCTGAAACCCAGGCGCGAGTGAAGTCGACCCAAATTGAATCAGCCCGAAAAGTTATTTCTCGAACTCTCACAAAGACAGGAAAGTACTGGATAAGGATTTTCCCTGACAGACCTTTCACAGCTAAAGCTGCAGAAGTAGGAATGGGAAAGGGAAAAGGAGATCCGCAAGGATATTGCTTTGATGTTTCACCCGGGAGACTTATTTTCGAAGTTGATGGAGTTGATGAGAAAATTGCTCACGAAGCATTAAGAAAAGCAGGAACAAAGCTTCCGATCAAGACACGCATTATTTCCCGAGCGCATAAACAGTAATATCTATAAATAAAATGGCAAGAAAAAAAGAAAATTTAAATAATATAGGGATTGATGAGCTAAAGAAGAAACTGGTAGTGCTTAAAGAAGATATGAGAGCAATAAAGTTCAAGGCGGAAGGCTCAAAGCCGAAAAATGTGAAAGAGATGTCAGGTATGAGAAAACAAATTGCAAGATTGATGACAGAAATAAATCAAAACAAAAAACAAGAAGTAAAGTAGATAACAATAAACAATAAGTATGAAAACAAAAACAACAAACGAAAAAAAGGAAAATAAAGGAAATCTTCTACACGGAGTAGTAGTGGGAGACAAGATGGATAAGACCGTTGTTGTTTCTGTTTCTAGACTTATCAAGCATCCGCTTTATGGGAAGTTTTACAAAGTCAGCAAGAAATACAAGGCTCACGATGAAGATAACAAATTTAAAGTAGGGGACAAGGTAGAAATAATGGAAACACGACCCATTTCAAAAGATAAAAAATTCCGAGTAGTTATAAAGTAGGAAATTTATAAAGTTATAAAGAAAGTTTATGATACAAAATGAAACATTAGTAAAAATAACAGACAATGCTGGAGGCACCGTAGGAAAGGTGTTTAAGATTTTGGGCTCTTCAAAGAAGAGATATGCTTCACTTGGTGAGAAAGTTATTATTTCCGTTAAGGTGGCTAGCCCACGAAAGGGAGTCAAAAAGAAAGATGTTCACGAGGCTGTTGTTGTTCGAACCAGAAGTGCATTTCGCCGAAAAGATGGTTCATATATCAGATTTGACGACAACGCAGTTGTACTTCTTGAAAAGGGAAAGCAGGATCCGAAGGCTGGACGTGTATTCGGCCCAATACCTAGAGAGTTAGCAGAAAAAGGATTCCAGAAGATAATTTCTTTGGCACAAGAAGTAATATAAATAATTTATAAATATGAAACTTAAAAAAGGAGACAACGTAATAATAATCACAGGAAAAGACAAAGGCAAGAAAGGTAAAATTGCTAAAGTTTTAGTAGCGAAGAATAAAGTTATAATCGAAGGAGCAAACATGATGAAAAAGCATCATCGCCCTAGAAAGTCGGGAGAGAAAGGATCAATGAAAGATATGGCAATGCCACTTCACGCATCGAACGTTAAAAAAGTAGAATAAAAATCAAGATAAATATATGGCAAAACATCTTACAGTAAAAGAAAAAGAAGTAGAGAGCTTTCAGAAAATGAAAGATTCTTTCCACTACAAGAATAAAATGGCAGCGCCAAGAATGGTGAAGATTGTACTAAATACAGGAACAGGTACTGCAATCAAGAAAGATAAGAACAAAAACACGGCGATATCCGAGCGTCTAGCAAAGATCGCTGGACAGAAGGGGACGCTCAAGGGCGCGAAGCAATCCATTGCATCTTTTAAAATAAGACAAGGAGATCCTATCGGAATTGTGGTTACACTTAGGGGTGCTCGCATGTACGCATTCCTTGAGAAGCTAATAAACGTTGCGCTCCCAAGAACGAAAGACTTCCGAGGCATTGTTCGAACTTCAGTTGATAATATTGGCAATATGACGATCGGAATTAAAGAACATACAATCTTCCCAGAAACTGCAGATGAAGACATAAAGGATGTATTTGGTCTCTCTATTACACTTGTATCAAGCGCAAAGAATAAAAAAGAAGGTACTGCCTTTTTTGAACTACTTGGAATCCCTTTCAAAAAGGAAGAAGAATCCAAGAAAAAATAATACTGACCTCTTTAAAAGTACAAGTTCCGTTTTCTTGTATTAGCTAATAAGGTATAATTTAATAATGAGTGAGGAATTAATAGTTCCCAATAACGCAGAAATTGATAAAGAACTAAAAGAGTTTGAAGCGTGGAAGGCGCAACAGACTCCTTCCCCTATTTCTGACGCTTCTTCTAATGTTCCTACTCCTTCCAATGTTCCTACGCCTCCAACGCCTCCACGTGTTTCCACTCCTCCCAATATTCCTACGCCTCCCACTCCTTCTACTCCTATCAATGTTCCAAGTGCAAACGGTGAGTTGGAAAAAAACGACGAAATAAGCTCCGCCCTTAAAGATTTTGAAGAAAAAGCAAGCGTTGAGATAGCACAACAAAAGCCAGAAGCATCAGCGTCCTATGATGATGAATCCCCCCAAATGGTACGTTTGGTTATGAAGCTCACAGCTGGAGCGATAAAAGAACAAAGACAAGCTGAATATGTGTTGCTTGGATTTGTTGTATTATTTTTTGCCCTTTCCTTATTCTTGTTTTTTGGTAACCCATTTGCGAGTAAGCGCACTGTAGCCCCCCCTTTACCCATGGGAGCTCCTGGGAGTCTGGCTTTACCCCCAACATAATTATATAATTACATTATGATTAAATTCATCCACAAAAAACATATAAATAAACACGACCATACTGCCAAGATAGTTATTTACTACAGTCTTTCAGAGATTTTCTTTGGTTTAATACTATTTGCCTTATCACTATTTTTCGCATATAACTATTATTTGAATTTTAATTCTCACAATAATATCTCTGACTACAGAAATTATGCGCCACTACAAATACCAGTCGAAAAATAAAGGTCTCGCCCGCAGGTCTACGACCGAGGGCTTTACCTTGATCGAATTACTCGTAGTTGTTTCTATCATCAGCCTTTTATCATCCATTGTTTTTGCAAGTTTAAATGGAGCGAGAGTGAAAGCGAGGGATGCCAGCCGCAAAATAGCAATGAAGCAAGTGCAGACAGCACTCGAATTGTATTATAATAGTAACAATGCTTATCCGGCGAACCCCACCTGGTGGGGTGCTTGCCCAAGCTATGGAGGACATCCAACAAGTGGAGTAAATGGCTATATCCCCAATTTAGCTCCAACCTATATAAGCACTTTACCATTAGACCCTAGGCCTTGTTCAAATGGCGACGGTTATTTATATTATTCAGACGGGAATAATTATAAACTTCTTTCTCACTTTAGCCCTGAAAGCTTTCCAGCCGCCGGGCAGGTATTTTATGACCCTTACCGTCCTACATATTCGTGGATGATATGTAGCGCGGAACCTGCGTGCAGTGGCTGGTAGAGTTTGACCAATAAATCCTATTTAAATTTTAATTCTCACAATAATATCTCTGATTACAAAAATTATGTACCACTACAAATACCAGGCAAAAAATAAAGGTCTCGCCCGTAGGTCTACGACCGAGGGCTTTACACTGATCGAATTACTTGTGGTTATCTCTATAATCAGTCTTCTATCATCTATTGTTTTTGCGAGTTTAACTACTGCTCGAGCAAAAGCACGAGACGCAAGAAGAATGCAGGATTTACATACTCTAGAAATAGTATTTCAAGAGTATTATAACGACAATAATGGAACATACCCTTCTCCCGGATGCTTTAGTACAGGAGCAGGAGATTGGGACTCTACTATTAAAACAGCTCTTGCTCCATATATTTCCAAACTTCCCGTAGACCCCGTATCTAATAGCGGAAGCAATTATTATGCTTTCTGCGCATTAGGGAATCCTCCTTTGGTCCCAAGCCATCCTTGCTATCTTCAATCTATAATATATGTTCCACTTGAGGCATACAAATCTGGCTCAGATCAGTGCGGGTTAGGTGCGCCTTGGGCGAGTAGGTTACTTGGCAGGTAATAGAAAATTATGCACCACTACAAATACCAGGTAAAAAATAAAGGTCTCGCCCGTAGGTCTACGACCGAGGGCTTTACTCTAATCGAACTTCTTGTGGTTGTCTCCATCATCAGCCTTTTGTCATCTATTGTTTTTGTATCTGTAAATGCCGCAAAACTAAAAGGAAGAAATGCGGCGAGGCTTTCAGCGGTACACACTTTAATTAATGGATTTAATATAAGTTTGGGGAGCGGGGGCTCTTTCCCTGTTTCTGGATATGCATGCGTCAGCGCAACGTGCTATGACGGCTGGGTAGGGTATACAGCAGATGCTACTGTCAATGCCTTTTTAGTCTCTGGATTGCCCAATAAACCTGTAGATCCTAAAGGAGGAAGCAGAGGTTATGGAGGATTCCTATATATTAATCCAATAACTTTCTCCGGTAATACAGGCGCTTTTATTGATTTTATGATTGAAACACCTGGATCTTGTGGCTCAGCTACAGTGTCATCTACAACTGCAAATTACACTGATTGTTATCAATACTTAGGACCATAAGGGACTATAGGTTGAGTTGACTCTTTGGGCACGATCTGCTAGTATCTTAAGTAAGGAAGCAGAGTTTTGATTAATCCACTTTTCTCCTTAAAGCCCTTATATTTTAGAGGTTTTAAGAAAAAAAGTGAGATATTGCAAAGCTATTCCTCATTTTAACGTATGGCAAAAACATCAGTTATAGCAAGAAGTAAAAAGAAGCCCAAATTCAGCACTCGGCAGAAAAACCGATGTTTTCGTTGTGGGCGAGGAAATGCATTTATGAGGGATTTTGGATTATGCAGAATTTGCTTTAGAGAGTTAGCTAACGAAGGAATGCTTCCAGGAGTAAGAAAGTCCTCTTGGTAGTTCGACAAGCTCACTATAAATAATCAAAATTATGGATACAATTTCAAACATGTTAATAGTTATGAAGAATGGAAGCCAAGCTCGCAAAGAGTCTGTAGTTTTCCCTTACTCCAAAATGAAGCAAGCTATTGCGGAATGTTTGAAAAAAGAAGGATATATAAATGAATTTTCAAAAAAAGTTAAGAAGAATCAGCCAGTATTGGAAGTGGAACTTATTTATGTTGACAAGAAGCCGAAAATTGGAGAAGTAGAAAGAATTTCAAAACAGTCACGCCGCGTATATTACGGTATGAAAGATATTCATTCGGTTAGAAGCGGCACAGGACTATTGGTTCTTTCAACCCCGAAAGGTATCTTGTCAGGTAAACAAGCACGAGTCGAACATGTCGGAGGAGAAGCTTTGTTTAGAATTTGGTAACAGATAAATTATAGAATTATATGAGTAGAATTGGAAAACAAGAAATTCAAATACCGGATGGAGTTAAGGTCACACAGAGTGGCAACACTATTTCTGTTGTTGGACCAAAAGGCTCTCTTTCCAAGGATTTTCGAGACGACATCATGATAACTATCAAAGATAATCTTGTAACACTAAATATTAAAAGAAATGACAAGTTTTCCAAATCTCTATGGGGAACATATGCTTCACACATAAAGAATATGATTGCCGGCGTTGTAACTCCTTACCAGAAAAAATTAATCCTTGAAGGAATTGGATTCAAGTCAGAAGTCAAAGGCAAGGATCTTAATTTTGCTCTTGGTTTTTCACATCCAGTTATTGTGGCTATTCCGGAGGGGATCACAGCAACAGCAGAGAAAAATGTTATAACAATTTCAGGGATCGATAAAGAGTTAGTAGGAAGCTTTACAGCGAGTGTAAGAGCGCTCAAGAAGCCCGAGCCTTACAAAGGGAAGGGAATGCGCTACGAAGGTGAAGTAATAAGGAGAAAACAAGGTAAGAAGACCGTGTAATTTGAATAATAATATGCAAAAGAAAGACGACAAAAGAATAAGATTAAAGAAAAGAATTCGAGTTAAAATCAAGGGTACAAAAGATCGCCCAAGATTGACTGTCTTTCGTTCTAATAAATTTATATATGCACAAGTGATTGATGACAATACTGGCAAAACACTTGCACAGGCAAACGACGTAAAAATGGCAAAAGGCACCAAGAGTGCGCGAGCGCAAGAAGTAGGGAAGGTGATCGGCAAGGCATGCTTGGATAACAAAATAGATAAAGTTGTTTTTGACAGAAATGGATTTAGATATACTGGCCGAATTAAATTAGTAGCAGATGAAGCACGAGCCGCAGGACTAAAATTTTAATTGAATTAATTAATTTTATGGAAAAAGGAAAAGAAGACAATAAAAAAGCAAGAACGAGCACAAACAGCGCAGGAAGCGCGGGTGGCAGGAAGGGCGGCAACAGACGATCTTCTTCCTTCGGTCGCCCAAAGCCAGAATTTGATCAGAAAATAATAAACATTCGCCGAGTTACAAGAGTTGTGGCTGGTGGACGAAGATTTTCTTTTAGCGTAGCGCTAGTAGCTGGCGACAAGAAAGGTTCCATAGGTCTTGGACTTGGGAAGGCAGGAGATACTGCGCTCGCTATCAACAAAGCTGTTAGAAATGCTAAAAAGAATATGGTTAGACTAAAACTTACAAAAACAATGTCTATTCCCCATGAACTCTCTGCGAAATTCGCTAGTTCGAGAGTTATGTTACTACCGAACAAAGGACGTGGTCTTGTTGCAGGGTCTGTCGTGCGAGATATTGTGAAGCTTTCAGGTATGAAAGATATTACTGGAAAAATTGTTTCTAACAGCAAGAATAAATTAAATAATGCAAAGGCAGTTATGGCAGCTCTCGAGCCAATTTCTTCGAAGCATTCCAAGCCACTTCTTGATTCTGTAGTAATACCAGTTGATCCGAATATTATTGAAGCAGTTGCTCCGAAAATTTCAGTTGAAATCGAAAGTTAAGCGATAAATAAATTTTATGCAAATACACGAACTTAAAAGATTACATAAGAATAAAAAAGACCGACTTGTGGGTCGGGGCGGAAAACACGCCAAGACTTCTGGACGAGGAGGAAAGGGGCAGACAGCGCGCGCAGGAAACAAGCGCCGACCAGAATTAAGGGATATCATTAAGAAGCTTCCTAAAAATAGAGGATACCAATTCAATTCGAGAAAGAAAACATACAAACTCTCAAAGGAAAAGATGGTCCTAGAAACAGGTAAAAAGAAAGGCAACGAAGCCTTTTCGTCAATCCGAAAACGTCTAGGAGTAAAAGGTGGTAAAATTAATATAAAATAAAAGCATGCAAGTATTTTGGAATAAAATTAAATTAGTGTGGACTGACCGATTCTTAAGAAGAAGACTCTTAGTTGTGCTCGGTGCTTTGATAGTTTTCAGATTACTTGCCGCTATTCCTATTCCTGGAATCGATACACTTCAGCTCAATAGATTCTTAGCTAATAATCAATTCTTTGGAATTTTGAACATTTTTTCTGGAGGGGGACTTACAAATCTTTCTGTCATAATGCTCGGAGTTGGGCCCTATATTACTGGTTCTATTATAATGCAGCTTCTTACTATAATGATTCCTTCTTTGAAAAGAATTTATCAAGAGGAAGGAGAAGCTGGCAGGAAAAAGTTCGCTCAGTATGGACGAATACTGACTGTTCCACTAGCTGCTATTCAAGGTTACGCACTTCTTGCTATTCTAGAAAATCAGAGTATTTTAGTTAATCTAACTGTTTTTGATCGGATAACAAATCTTTTTATTGTTGTGGCAGGATCAGTACTTCTTATGTGGATAGGAGAGCTTATATCAGAGTTTGGGATAGGAAACGGTGTTTCGTTAATCATTTTCGCGGGTATAGTTTCTCAGTTGCCCTCAACAGTTAGCCAGTTCATATTTACATTTGATCCATCTCAAGTTCCTCTTTACTTATTATTCCTAGTCATAGGTTTTATCGTTATTGCGGGGATTGTGTTGGTTACAGAGGCCGAGCGTCCGATTCCTGTTACATATGCAAAAAGGGTTCGCGGAATGAAAATGTATGCTGGAGGGTCAACTTACCTTCCTCTTCGAGTAAACCAGGCAGGGGTTATCCCGATCATTTTTGCTCTTTCCATACTGCTCTTTCCACAAATGATTGGAACATTTCTTTCTCGCTTTGCTTCCCATCCAACACTAGTAAAAATTTCTCAGGTTCTTGTTTCTTTCACTCAGACTTCGATACTTTACGCTGTGCTATATTTTATTTTGGTGTTTCTTTTTACTTACTTTTACACTGCTGTAACATTCGATCCGGAGGCCCTGTCAACTAATTTACAAAAGAACGGCGCCTTCATTCCGGGAATTCGTCCAGGAGCTTCTACTTCTGAATATATCTCCAAGGTATTAACACGTATTACGCTTCTAGGGGCCGTATTTTTAGGCCTCATAGCAGTTCTACCGCTCATAATGCAGCATTTGACCGGTATTTCAACATTAGCACTAGGGGGTACTTCAGTATTGATCGTTGTTTCAGTTGTTCTAGACCTTCTAAAGAAAGTAGATTCTCAGGTTTCAATGAGGGAGTATTAATTCTCTTCCCATTTTATATATTCTGATACTACCATCTCAACAACCTTCTCGAGGTTGTTTTGATTTGTGTCTATAATTAAGTCAAAGTTTTCTTTTTTGGTGTTGTCTATTTTATAGAGGTCCCAATATCTTTTTTGCTCACTCGTGAATCTCTCCTGCATTTTTTTATATACTTCTTCGATGCTACTTGATTGTTCACTTTGCTGTCTTAATTTATTTTCCTTAAGATTATTTACAACGCGCTCCTTTGCTATTTCAGCAGGTAAATCAAGATAGACTTTAAAAGATTCTGGTATCCAGTGATAGGCAGTTCGAGAGTCGATTACTATTTTGCTCTCTACTCTCATTTCTTTCAATTTTTCATCTGTCATTAAATCAATTTTAGGATCGGTTTCAGCCCTGATATTTAATTCATTAACAGAAAGTCCGAGCTCGATTCCTACTTGCCTAAAAAAGTCACCTGAAGAAAAATGCTTGTAGCCGAGTTTTTCTGCAACCATTTTCGCAGTACTTGATTTTCCGCTTCCAAGCCCACCGCAAATTGTTATGATTTCTTTTTTCTTCATATTTAACAGTAATTAAAACATATTTTTTTCGAAAAAGATAATGTTGATTTTTAGGCTTAAATTCGGTATTGTTTAAATATATGCAAGAAAAATCCAATGCGCAGACTTTTGTATTTTTTGGAATAGTTGGCTCAGGTAAGGGAACACAGGTCAAACTCCTGATGGATTATTTACAGAACAAAGATTCTAAAGAAATTGTCTATGCATATCCCGGCAACGAATACAGAAGGCTTGTAGAAGAACAGAATTTTACGGGACATCTTATCAAGGATTCAATGGCAAGGGGACATCTTCAGCCTGACTTTTTAACAACTTCAATTGTTACCAATATTTTAGCGGTGAGCCTTAAGCCAGAAAAACACCTAATATTCGATGGTTATCCTCGCACGCTTGCGCAAGCGGAAGCGTTAGATGCGATGATAGAATTTTTTCTAAGGAAAGATGGACAAAACGGTGAAAATGTAAAAATAATTTATATAAAACTGGGAGAGGAGGAAGCAACAAAAAGGAATTTACTACGGGGCCGCGTGGATGATACACCTGAAGGTATCGCAAAAAGATTCGATGAATACATAAACAAAGTTGTCCCTTCAATGAATTATTTTAAGGATAAAGCTGGGTACGAATTATATACAATTGAAGGCGAGCAGTCAGTCCAGAATGTGCATAACGATATAATCAAAGCTTTAAATTTATAGTTATGAATGAAAAAATTATCATTTCGCTCGGAGGTTCTCTTGTTGTGCCGGATAAAATTGATATAAATTTCCTTAAAGAATTTAAAACCCTCATTTCTTCGGAAGCTGAAAAGGGAAAAGAATTTTTTATAATTACGGGTGGTGGCAAAATTTGTAGAAGATATCAAGAAGCAGCAAAAGAACTTTGCGCTCCAACAGATTCTGAACTAGATATGATAGGTATAAGAGCCCTAAATTTGAATGCAGAACTCGTTAGAGTTTTATTTAAAAATATCCCAGGAGTAAATGTTTATGGAGCCGATAGGCCGGGTAGTAGTACGGACCTAGGGGCAGTGATACTTGCTCGTGTCAACGAGGCGAAAATTATTATAAATTTGTCTAACACTGACTATGTATATGATTCTGATCCGAAAATAAACCCAAATGCGAAAAAAATCGAAAAGATTTCTTGGGCAGAATATCGCAAACTTATTCCAAAAGAATGGCATCCAGGTCTAAATTCTCCTTTTGACCCAATAGCTTCAGAAATGGCGCAAAAGGAAGGTACAAGTGTTGTAATTATGAACGGGAAGCCTATTGATAATTTAAGAAACTTTTTAAACAGAGATAAATTTACAGGAACAATAATTTCGTAATGATAATAATCAAAACAAAAAACGAAATAGAAAAATTACGCTCTGGCGGTAAACGGCTTGCAGAAGTTTTGCATAAAGTTAAAGACATAGTTAAGCCTGGAATTTCTACAAAAGATCTAGATCTATATGCTGCGAAATTAATTAAAGAAATGGGAGATACTCCAGCATTTTTGAATTATCGACCAGAAGGTGCTGACACGCCCTTTCCAGCATCTCTTTGCGTATCAGTCAACGAAGAAGTAGTACATGGAATTCCAAAGAAGGAAAGAATTTTAGAAGTTGGAGATATTGTTTCTATTGATCTTGGGCTCAAGCACCAAGGGCTTTTTACTGATATGGCAATGACAGTGCCCGTAGGAGAAATAAGTGGAGGAAGTCGGAAGCTCTTAGAAACTACCGAAGAAGCGCTCCACGTGGGAATAGATGCTGCAAGAGGAGGCAATACAACGGGAGATATAGGATATGCGATTGAAAGCTTCGTTCATTCTCGCAAAGGAGCTAAGTATGGAATTGTGGAAGTTCTGTCAGGGCATGGTGTAGGAAAAAGTATTCACGAGGATCCGTATATTCCAAATTTTGGAAAGAAGGGAAAAGGTGAAAAGCTTGTGCCAGGAATGGTAATAGCGATTGAACCAATGTTAAATAACGGAACTAAGAACGTGAATATTGATGTTGATGGATATACTATTAGCACAGCAGACAAAAAAAAGAGCGCGCATTTTGAACATACGATTCTAATTACAGAAGGAGATCCAGAAATTTTGACCCAGCTATAAATTCGCGGAATTGCTTTTTTATCAGGTCCTCGGAAAAAATCCCCAGACCATTCAAAAAAGCAATTCCGCTTCTATTGTTTTTGTTATATACTTAAATAAATGCAACCATCCTTTTTAAAGGAAATGCCAAAATTTAAGACTCCAGAAGAGGAGTTGGATTATTTACGTGCGCACGTTGCAAAAAGAGAAGAAGAATTAATAAACATTGGCCATATCGAACATCCAAAAGACGACGCTGCTAAGGATATTATTTCTGTTTACAGAGAAGTTCCCGCGCACAAAGTTGTTCATAAAGACAACCTTATCGACGAGAAAGAAGCTGGAGGCATTGTGTTAGCGCTCAAGCCAGAGTCACACGATAGTGTAATGGAGGAATTACTCGGCATAGTAATTACAAAAGGAGTTAGGAATGCTCTCTCCGTGGTAGAAGCTATGGGAAGTCCACACATCGAGGATGATTTTCACCGCATACTTATACAGTATCTAAAGACAGGTCAAGCGCTGCATGATTTCAAAGAAGGCACTCCACTTTGGAAGTCGCTTAATATGACCCTTTTTGAAATTACTCTACCTCCGCCGGAAGATGAAGCAGATAAGTCTAAAGGCTTTAAAGAATTTATTGGAGCGATGGAACAGTTTTATGCTGGTATGCAGTCGATCTCTATTGGAAAATATAATGAGAAAGAAAATTATTTTGTTCTAGAAGTTGCGATTAGCAACGAGAGCGATGAGGTAGTGGTGTACACTGCTGTCCCGAACAAACATATAGCACTTTTCGAAAAGCAGATTTTAGCTTTTTACCACAATGCAAAAATTCGCGAAATACTAGACGACTATAATGTTTTTAATTCTTCTGGTGGTTCTGTGGGAGCTTATGCCACACTCGCCGAAAGAGAAGTGATGCCCATCAAAACCTATGATAACATTGAGCACGACCCGATGAATACTATACTCAACGTTTTCTCAAAGTTAAAAACAATGGGAGAAGGCGCAGCTATCCAGCTTGTGGTCGCTCCCGCAGGCGATAAATTCATAAACGAATTTCACATGATATTAGACGACGTGAAAGACGGAATATCGGTCAAGCATGCGGCGGACGATTTTTATAAATTCAATCACGCATTT
>JBDSTB010000010.1:0-8771 GCA_039928455.1 Minisyncoccota bacterium
ACAACCGTTATTGGCCTGGATGGCAAACTGCACACCGTGGCCGAGTCCGTCCAGCAACATATGGACTTGCAAGATCAAAAAACGGACCCTCTTTCTTTAGATCCGCGGGTGAAAGCGAAACAATTATTTTCTCGTTCTTTGCTTTAGGAGATTTAAACCCCGAGTTCTTGATCGCTCCGCTAATTCTGTCCTTCGATTCATCTACGGCTTTGTCGGGAAGTCCAACAAGGTTGAAATTATGAAGACCACGCGAAATATCAACTTCTATAGTTACGATGGAACCCTTTAGTAGATTTACTTGCGCAGAATATACTTTTGCGAAACTCATGTGATTCTGCAGAATCACGTCGCGTAATGTCGATTGAAACGCGACGCTACTGCGGTTACTTTTCTAAATGCTTTTTGCAGGTTCCGGCTGCTGGATTCGCGTAAAGACGTGCCATTTCTATGTCCTTTTTACAAATTTTACATTTACCGTATGCATCACTGCCTAATTTCTTGAGGGCTTTTAGAATATCTTTGAGTCTTGGTTCAAGGGTCTTGATCATTGAGCTTCTTGCTTCGAAATCCTCGAATCTGTCTGCCATGGCATTCGGATCAGTTTCTGGAAATGCTTGTTCTTGCGGAGTTGCTTCCCATTTTTTTGCTTCGGGATTAAATTTACCCATTCCCCTGAGTTCTTCAACCAAGGTATCTCTTTCTTTTTCTAGTTTATCTTTAAGTTTTTTTCTGTCTAACATATCGGTATAATAACATGCTCATTTTCGATAGCAAGTTTGTCCTTTGACTGCTATAATATGACGCATGAACTGGTTTTTTATTGCTCTCGCCGCTCCTTTTTTGTGGGCATTGGTTAATATCGCTGACAACTATCTTGTTTCTAGATTCTCTCAAAAAGAAAAGGAACGTTCATCTGGCGCCCTAGCACTTTTTGCTAGTGTGGTGGGGATATTCATTGCTTTTACTATTTGGGTTTTCATGCCAAATGTTTTCAACATTCCATTTTTAGATAAAACTTTACTTACCTTGGCGGGAGCATTAACAATTGTATGGATTCTAATGTACTTGTTTGCACTAGAAATTGAAGACACTTCAGCTGTGGTGCCTTGGTTTCTAGCGATTCCGATTACGGGTTATATCTTGGGCTACTTTTTTTTAGGTGAAACGCTTTCATTTCAGCAGCTTGTCGGGTCAAGTGTAATTTTTTCTGGTTTAATTATAATTTCGATCGATTTTAGCGGTGAGAAAAAAAAGTTTAAGCATAAGCCCGCACTATACATGCTTTGTGCCTCGATCGCGGTGGCCACCTCTGGAATCATTTTTAAATACGTCACAATCGAAGGTAATTTTTGGGTATCTTCATTTTGGGAATATTTAGGTGTTTCTTTGACTGGAATATTAATTTATCTTTTAGTGCCTCACTACCGTGCTAATTTTCATCAAATGAACAAGACTGGTGGATTCAAGATTTTAGTCTTGAATGTTGTCACAGAACTCATGTCTATTTCCGGGAACCTGCTGACCAATCTGGCATTACTCCTTGCCCCTGTAACTATGGTTTATCTAGTGGGTAGTTTCCAGCCAGCAATTGTTCTTTTTCTGACTATTGTCGGAACTAAATTTTTCCCACACATTGTTAAGGAAAATATTTCTAAAAAAGCGTTAATGCCAAAGGTAATCGCAATCGTACTTATGACCATAGGCAGTATGCTTCTCTTGATTTAACCAATAAAAAAAATGAGAAACTGGAAAATATATTACAAGAAACACTCGATTCGAAAACCCCGAAAACAGCTTTTGCGGGCATTGGATTTCTGCGTGAACAAGGAGAGTGCCCTCGACTTAGGTTCTGGAACCTTAGTTGAATCAAAAGCCATTATTAAAAATGGTTTCAAAAAAGTTGTCGCCATTGATAATTCTCCAGATACTGAAATATTTGCTAGAAATTTTAAATCTAAAAAGTTGGATTTCCATAAGACATCCTTTCGCAAATTCAAATTTAAAAAAGAAACCTTTGATTTAATAAATGCTCAATTTGCTCTACCTTTTTATGGTAAAAGAAATTTTAAATCCTTCATAAAAAAAATACTGACATCACTAAAAACAGAAGGTGTATTTGTCGGACAATTTTTTGGAGTAAGAGATGAATGGAACATTTCAGGTTCCATTCTTGTGTTTAATACAAAAAAAGAAATAAGGGAATTTTTTTCAGGTCTCGAATTGATAGAATTAATTGAAGAAGAAGAAAAGAAGGAGACCGTATCTGGGGATACAAAAAAATGGCATGTTTTCCATTTTATCGTTAGGAAAAAAGCAAAAGGTGTGCAGAGACGGAAGCCGTCTCTGCACACAGGGTAGAGGAACTTTTTTTTATTTAAGAATATAATGTGGTATTATAGTTTAATATTCCCGTCTAAAGACAATAAAAGAATAACTTAGTATGATGTAACCTCAGATTCGCAATACACTTTTCAGATTTTATGATTCCTGAATTTCCAAAATTTAAAAACCTAGAACTCACAGACAAAAAAGATATCGAGAAATTTACTTCCAAATTTCCGCCGTATTCCGATTTTAATTTTATTTCTATGTGGTCTTGGGATATCAAGGGTGAAATGCGCCTTTCTCAATTAAATAATAATTTAGTTGTTAGATTTACTGATTATATAACGGGCAAACCTTTTTATTCTTTTCTGGGAAAAAATAAAGTAAATGAAACAGCAAATGCCTTGTTAAATCTTTCCAAAGAAGAAGAAATAAGCCAATATTTACAACTTATTCCCGAAGAAATAGTAAGTAAATTAAATAAAAATAAATTTAAGTCTACGGAAGAAAGGGGGCATTTTGATTACCTAGTTTCTGTTGACCGTTTAATGCCACACAAAGGAGAAACCAGAAAACTGAGTTCACGGAGGAAATTAATAAATAAATTCAAAGAAACTAAGGAATTCGAAATAAAACTTATGGATATAGGTAAAAAAGAAATTCAAAATAAAATTCGCAGTGTTTTTACAGAATGGGAAATGGAAGTAGAAAATGACAAGAACGCCACCGAGCACTTACATCTTGCTTTAGAGAAATTTTTCCTCGCTGAGAAGAAGTTCGATAATTCTATATTAACCTACGGTGCTTTTATAAAAAACAAATTAGTTGGATACTCCGTAAGCGAAAAATTGGGAGCTGATCATGCTGTTGGCCACTTTCAACAAGCTGACTTAAAAATTTTCTCTGGAATTTATGCATTGCTTATGCATGAAACTGCTCCCTTTTTTAAATCTGAGGGTGTTACCTGTATAAATTTAGAACAGGATCTTAGTATCCCTGGCTTACGCAAATGGAAATCTTCTCATAATCCTATAGGATTCCTAAAAAAATACAAAGTCAGTGCTTTGTAGTTCAGTTGTTTTACTTTTATTAATAAGATAGAATATAAACAATGTTAGAAAATTTAGATATAAAAAGATACAAGGCTTTAAAAGTACTATCTTTTCTCTTTGTTTTTTTTACTCTGTGGAGAACAATGCTTTTTATTTTCCCTCCTGCTCCAAGTGAAGAAATTAATTGGTGGTCATTTGCATGGGGCGCAAGCTATCAGATAATTGCACTAATAGGATCAATCGCGGGATTCACGGTCGCCAAGTCATGGGGAGGCAGGAAGAGCCTTTTTGGTAGAGTAATTCTTTCTTTCGCATTTGGTTTGCTTTTGCAGTCCGTAGGGCAAGCAATTGCAAGTTATTATGTTTACAAAACAGGAGAAATTCCTTACCCAGGTCTTGATGATATTGGTTTTTTTGGAAGTGTTATATTTTATATTTATGGCGTTTTTGCGCTTGCAAAAGTATCAGGCGTAAGATTTTCTCTAGTATCAGCTTCAAAGAAAATCCAAGCTATTGTAATCCCTATTGTTCTTCTAGTTTTGTCATATTTAATATTCTTGAAAGATTACGAATTTGATTGGTCACAAAAATTAAAGGTCTTTTTGGATTTTGCTTACCCGCTTGGTCAAGCTTTATACATAGCTATAGCCATATTGGTTTTTCTTTTATCAAAAAAAATCCTAGGCGGTATGATGAGAAAACCCATTATGTTTATAATTATTGCTTTAATTATTCAGTTTATTTCTGATTTTACTTTTCTATATCAAGCTACAAATAATCTCTACATACCTGAGGGCGTAAATGACTGCATGTATTTCATTTCCTACTTCTTTATGTCTTTAAGCCTAATTCAACTTGGCATAGTATTTGATAAGATAAAAAATAGTTAAATTATGAACCCAACATTACAATTCCCCCAAATAGCTATAAGAATCATCAAAGAACAAGCACTTGTAATTGGTCCTTTGGCTTGGTCAGAAGCAAGTAAGGTTACGGGACTTACTGTTGATGAGTCACAAAATTCAGCTTCATTTTCCGGAGATTCTAAGGATGTAGTAAATCGCCTCGTAGCTCAATATGAAAGAATATTTGGTAAGGCTTCCCATGCTGTGTGCCATGACGCTGTTCAAGACTTAATTTCTCAAATGTCCCCTGAAGAAATTCCTTCGAGCTTGAAATAATAAATCATGGCAACTACCGACACACCAATTGATCCTGAAGAGTACAAAAAAGTTACAGAAGCAATGTATAAGCAGAATCTGGAACTCGCCAGACTCTACAAACAAGTTGAAGTGCTAAATAATGACCTGGGTACCGCAAATGACAGTCTAAAAGAGCTTATAAAGCAAAGAGAAAACCTTGTACATCTTGTTACCCATAAAGTGAAGGGCTCATTTACTCGTTCTAAGTATATTTTTGCTGGAATACTCGATGGTACATTTGGAGAAGTAAATACTGAGATAAAGAAGCGCGCCGAGCAGGGCCTCGAGTCTGACAACATGGGAATAGAAACAGTAGACCTTGTACTTAGTGTTGCAAATATGCAAAAAGGAATCGTAAAGTACGATATGAAAGAAATGAACTTGAAAGAAATTGTTGAAAAAACAATCAGCGAGAAATTAATGCCGGCAGAAGCCAAGGGATTGAAAATTGAAACAGAAATAAAAGAACCAGAATATAAAATTCTTGGAGATGCCTTCTGGCTTAAAGAAGTGATAAATAATTTAATTGAAAACTCAATTAAATATTCACGAACTGGCAGCATTCTGGTTAAAATGATAAGGCAAGATGCCAAAGTTCTGCTTTCGGTGAAAGATACTGGAATAGGAATTTCTGATGAAGACAAGAAAAATCTATTTACTGAAGGTGGCCGGGGTAAAGACTCTGTGAAAATCAACGTTGATAGCACTGGATATGGACTATATTCGGTAAAGCTAATTGTAGAAGCGCACAATGGCCGTGTTTGGGCCGAGTCCGAAGGGGTGGATATGGGATCAACTTTTTTCGTTGAAATTCCCCTTATTTAATCTATTTTTTGATTTGGCTAGCTGCAAGACGGAGCATTATTTCGCGAGCTGCACTTTCTGTGTCGGAGAGAATTACGTAGTTGTCTGTGGCAAAAACATACAAGAGAACCGGGTTGTGTTTTTCATCGTAAAGTATCCGCGCATTTTTATTTTCAATAACTCCATCTTCAAAGTTTTTTGTTAGGAGGTAACTGGTCTCTGGAGATATATCCCTACCGATAAATCCATGAAGGTCGAAATACATTTTGTTCTCCCAGGATCGCAAGCTTCCAAATATATCCGCTGGATTCCGCATTTTTAATATCATAAAAAAGTCGCTACCTAGAGGGGGAGCATTTTTAACCTCTCCCATTAAGAAATTGTCATCAACAAAAACGGTATTACTGCCAGGTATGAAATTTCCTTCAATGAAAGTTATGAACTTCCTTAGCCCTATTGGTTTTTTGTCCTGAGAAAAATATACAGCATCCACTCCCCCGTCTCTTACTTTTGCGGTATTAAATTCGTTGAGTACGGCGTAAGCAATTTGGTCTTTGGTTAAATCTTTTATTTCCAAGGTGGTGCTCTTGTCGCTAAAGATAAATGGCACAAAAGGCTGATCGACTGTGACGATAGAAACATCTCTCTGTAGGTAAAAATAGACCAAAGTTCCTAATCCTAGAAGAATCAGTACTAGACTTAAAAACATATAAGCTTTATTTTTTCTAGATTCTGGTGAGAGTTCCTGTTTTTGCTTTTCATTCTCCTCTTCCCCGTGAATTATTTTTTTGATGAGACCTTGGCGGTCTTCACCAATAACCCTCGCCATATCTTCTGCAAGGGTTTCCACAACTTTAGGTTTTATTTCTTTTTCATCCATTTTTGTATTGCAGTTTTAATTTTTACGAAATGGTCTGGGGGATTGTTTCCGAGGACCTGAGTAAAAATTCAAAACTGTAAATCATTAAGCCTTAACGTTTCTCGAAAAAATTAGAATCTGCTTCGCGAATAGAAAGACTAATCTTTCCTCTCTCATGGTCAACTTTTATGACTTTTACCGGAACTATCATTCCTTCTTTTATTATATCGCTAACACGCTCAACTCGGAAAGGAGCTATCTCAGAAATGTGCACCATTCCGTCAGTAGAAGAATTAAGCCTTACAAAAGCTCCAAAGTCAGCAATCTTCACTACCTCACCTTTAAGCATTTCTCCTATGTGGTATTCATGGGTCATTTCCTCGATTATTGTCTTCGCTTTTTCTGTCGCTTCTCCTAGTCCTGTAAGAAATACCGTGCCATCGTCTTCTATTGTTATTTCTGCTCCTGTTCTTTCTTTGATGTCTTTAATTGTCTTTCCTCCTCCGCCAATAACCATTCCTATTTGATCTGGCTTAATCTTTATCATTATTATTTTTGGGGCGTTCGCTGATATTTCCTTTCTTGGTTCAGGAATTTCTTTTTCTATCGTATCGAGTATTGTTATTCTAGCTTTCTTTGCTTGGTGCATTGCTTCTCCTAATATTTTTATCGGCACGCCTTCTACCTTCACATCAAGCTGTATTGCCGTGACTCCACTCCTTGATCCTGCGATCTTGAAATCCATATCACCGTGGTGATCTTCAGGTCCCTGAATATCAGTTAGGACTTTGTAATTTTTTTCATCTTCGTACATAAGCCCCATCGCAATTCCAGCAACCGGCGCTTTAATGGGAACACCTCCATCCATAAGTGCAAGAGTTGATGCACAGATTGAAGCTTGAGAAGTAGAACCGTTTGACGCCATCGATTCAGACACAATTCGCATCGTGTAAGGAAATTCTGAAGCTGGGGGCAATATCATTGCTAGAGCTTTTTCTGCAAGTGCCCCATGCCCAACTTCTCTTCTGTTTGTAAATCCAGAGCGTCCTGTTTCCCCTGCTGAGTACGGAGGGAAATTGTAATGATGCATAAATCTTTTTTCCATTTTAAACTGTAACCCATCAACAAGGTTTCTATCTTCCGGGCCCCCAAGCGTAAGCACAGAGAGAACATGCGTTCCCCCTCGGTAGAAAATTCCTGATCCGTGTAACACTGACGAAACTCCTCCAGCTTGAGCATACAGATCTCGTACTTCGTCCATTGCTCTTCCGTCCGGGCGCTTATTTTCTTTGACTGCTTTCTCGTGCAAAATATCGTTTTCTGTATCATCAAATAAATTATCTTCGAGCGAAAAATCTTCTTGGTCTTTGAAAGTTTCTTTCACCATTTTATTCCAGACATTATGAAGCTCGTCTATTTTTGCTTTCCCGGCTCCTGCGAAAATCGCATCAGCCATTTTTGGAAAAATATTTTCGTTGAATAGTTTTACTGACTCATCCGTAATTTCTGGCTTTTCAATAACTCTTTTCTCTTTTCCGATTTCTTTAACAATTTCTTTCTGAAAATTTTCAAGTTTAGTAATTTCTTCGCTTGCTCTTTTTAAAGCATCTTCTAATTCATCTTCTGTGCTCTGATGAGCTGAAGCCTCGATCATATTTATATTTCCATTCTTTCCGCAAACAGTGAGGTCAAATTTATACTGGGATTCGTCTTGGCGTAATTTCTGGGAAGGATTTATTGTGAGCACATCAGAATCATATTTGCCGATTCGAACGCATCCGACTGGACCCGCCCAAGGAATGTTTGATACTGCAAGCGCAAGTGACGCTGCATTTACTGCGAGAATTGTAGGATCGTTATCATCAACTGAAATAACTGTAACTATAACCTGCACTGCGTGGCGAATTGACTGCTCGAAAAGTGGACGAAGTGTACGGTCAATTACTCGGCTCGCGAGTACTGCTTCTTCTGATGGCTTCCCTTCTCGTCTTACGAATCTTGATCCTAGAATTTTCCCCGCTGCGTAAAATTTCTCTGCGTAGTCAACTGTTAAATTAAAAAATCCCAATCCTTTCTGGCTATCGTGCGACATGCAAGCAGTAGCGAGAACTATTGTCTCTCCATACTTAAGCATTACTGAGCCTTGTGCTTGATCTGCTAAATTGGTAAAAATAGCAGTTAATACTTTTCCTCCGATCTCTATACTATATTCTTTTTTTTGCATTTTTGATTTTGCGAAATCATGCCGCCCAAGTCGATTAAAGCGCGGCGACCTCTAGTTCGTGTCCAAACTGAAGTATTGTTCCTCAAAAATGAGTACACTACTATATGTCTGAACGCGAACCGATTAACTGATAAAACCTGCCTACCGGCAGGCAGGTACTGATTATACTAGCATTTTGAAGTGAAAAAGCAATAAAGAAAAAATAAAAACGGACATCTCGATTGAGATGCCCGCCCCCCGATAGAGGGTGAAAATCAGATGCTACTTGTTCTCGCCTCGCGCAAGCGCTCCGACTTTCGTCAGAA
>JBDSTB010000011.1:0-10905 GCA_039928455.1 Minisyncoccota bacterium
ATAAAGAGCTATCGAGGAGTGCGTCACACAAAGAGATTGCCAGTCCGCGGACAAAGAACCAAAACAAATTCGAGAACGATAAGAGGAAACGTAAGAAAGACAATGGCATCAGGAAAGAGAAAGGAAAGCAAGACATAGGAAATAATTATGACAAAGACAAACACAGAAAAAAAAGAAGAACCGGTTATTGAGGCAAAAGAAGAAGTAAAAAAGTCCTCAAAAACACCGAAAAAGAAGGTAACCTCAGGAGTTCTTCACATTGAGGCGACATTTAACAATACGAAAGTTCTTTTTTCTGATAAGGGAGGGAATACATTATTTTGGTCAAGCGCAGGAAGTTTGGGTTTCAGAGGTGCGAAAAAAGGCACGCCCTTCGCAGCCTCTAAAGTTGGAGACATAATCGGAGGGAAAGCTGAGATGCTAGGTGTCAAAGATTCAGATGTAGTTGTGTTAGGTGTTGGATCAGGAAGAGAGCCAGCAATACGAGCTTTCATGGCCCACGGCATAGAGATTACGAGCATTCAAGATGCTACACCAGTACCGCACAATGGACCAAAAGCGAAAAAGCCCCGAAGAGTCTAGGAAAGTATAGAAGAGTAAAGGATAAGAAATTTTAAAATAAATTATGATATCAAAACCAAAATTTAAAATCTGTAGACGTTTAGGACCTGGAGTTTATGACAAATGTCAAACTTCTAAATTTCAGCCTTCGGGGATAAAGGCAGGTCCAGGAGCAAGACGCCCAAAGGCTCCTTCTGAATACGGAGCACAGCTTATAGAAAAGCAGAAAATTCGTTTTTCTTATGGTATTTCTGAGAAGCAACTCTCAAACTATGTGAAGAAAGCTTCTCATATCAAGGGCGCGGGTACAGCAGAAAAATTGTACGAAGGTTTAGAATCCAGACTTGATAATTTTATATACAGAATAGGACTTGCTCCAAGCAGGAGGGCAGCACGCCAGATGGTTTCCCACGGACATTTTATAGTTAACAATGTGAAAGTTACAATCCCGTCTTATGACTTGAAAGGAGGAGACATAATAAAAATCCGAGAAGGCTCGAAGGGCTCAAAACTTTTTGAAAATCTTCCCGAGAGACTTAAAGAATACAATTCTCCAGCTTGGGCATCATTTGATGTTAATACCATGGAGGGAAAAGTTATCGACAAACCGAAAAACAACGAAAGCTTCCTTGACTTAAATGCAGTATTAGAATTTTACAGCCGTTAGTAAATATGAACATAGAATAAATTTATTTATTGATAGTGTTTTATTATTAAATTAAATCATAAAAATTATGCCTGAATATAAAATAATTATGCCCTCAAAACCTCGTATTGTTCTTGAGGAAGGTAACAAAGGAGTATTTGAAATAGATGGCCTATATCCTGGCTACGGTCATACTCTTGGAAACAGCTTACGAAGAATTATTTTGTCGTCCTTACCGGGAGCGAGCGTAACCTCGATCAAAATAGAAGGAGTCAGCCATGAATTTCAGACAATCGAAGGAATAAAAGAAGACGTAATAGTTATGATTTTGAACCTAAAGAAGGCTCGCTTCAAGATGCTTTCCGATGAGCCACAGACTGTAACACTTTCAATAAAGGGACCAAAAGAAATTTTAGCTTCTGATATAAAAACAGGAGGACAAGTAGAAATATTAAATCCTGAACTCCACATTGCCGAAGTCACTGGTAAGGTGAATTTGAATATTGAAATGAGAATCGAAAAAGGGCTTGGTTTTATCTCAAAAGAAATAATTCAGAAAGAAAAAGTAGACGTTGGTACTATTGCCGTCGATGCTATTTTTACTCCTATCCGAAGAGTTTCTTATGAAGTGGAAAATATGCGTGTCGGTGACAAGACAAACCACAACCGTCTAAGAATTTCTGTCGAAACCGACGGTACTCTTTTACCTAGAGAAGCCCTTTCTCAATCAATAGAGATAATGATAAACCAGCTCAAGGCAATTATCGATTTTAAAGAACCTGAAGAAGTTAAAGTTGAAAAGAAAGCAATAAAAGAAGAGGAGGCAGAGGAAGAAGATGACAAGAAAGGATCAGATTTTGCCGATGTTTTAAAGACTCGAACTGACAGCCTTGATCTTTCGACTCGAACATTGAATGCCCTTACGGGTGCAAATATTCGAACACTTGGAGGACTTGCTCGAAAGAAGAGAGAAGACCTCCTTGAAGTTGAAGGAATAGGAGAAAAGGGAATTTCTGAAATCAAGAAAGTGCTCAGCAAGTTCGGTCTTAACTTAAAAGAATAATAAAAGATTATGCGACACGGCAACAACAAAAGAAAATTCGGACGAGACCAAAAAGGAAAGCGAGCGCTGCTTAATTCTTTATTATTTAATTTGATCGTGCGCGAAAAGATTAAGACTACACTTCCAAAGGCGAAAGAATTGCGTCCAGCAATTGAGAAGCTTATAACTCGTGCCAAGAAAGGCGATATTGCTACACGAAGAACCGTAATAGCATCTCTTGGAGGTCACAACAAAGAAGTGAAGAAGCTTTTTGAAGTAATTGCTCCTAAATATGCTGAAAAGAAAGGAGGATACACTAGAGTAATGAAACTAGGAACAAGGAAGGCCGACGGGGCGCCTATGGCTATTATTGAATTTGTATAACAAGATGAAAACAACAACAAACACAAGAGAAGAAAAGACAATAGACGCAAGCGGAAGAACTCTCGGAAGAGTGGCGTCCGAGGTTGCGATGTCCTTAATGGGTAAGACCAAGGCAACCTTTGAGCGTAACAAATATTCTGGTTTTCCCGTAAAAGTTATTAATGCTTCAAAAATCAAAATTACTGCAAAAAAATTAGAAGAAATTTACCACACGAGATATTCCGGAATCCCAGGAGGGCTACGAGTTATGCACGGCACAGAGACAGTACAGAAAAAGGGCTTGCAAGAAATGCTTAGACTTGCTACATTCCAGATGCTTCCAGATAACAAAATTCGTAGAGAGATGATGAAACATTTAAAGATAGAAGCATAATTATAAAAATATGGCTACAGACAAAACAAAAGATAATAATAAAAATAAGTATATCGAAGCAGTAGGAAGAAGGAAAACCTCTACAGCGAGAGTACGAATCACAGAGGCTAGCAAGGCCAACTTTATCATCAATGGTAAAGAGGCTAAAGAATATTTTAAAACAGAAGGCGAAAGACGCTTGATTTTAGACCCAATGGTAAAGAGTGTGGCAGGGGAAGGCAAAGTAAGCCCTAAATGGAGCGTAGAAGCGCATGTTGTGGGTGGAGGAGTACATTCTCAGGCTGAAGCGATAAGACATGGGCTATCCCGCGCTCTTGTATTGTCAGACGGAGAACTTAGATCAAATTTAAAAACTCTTGGATTCTTAAAAAGAGATCCAAGAGCAAAAGAACGAAGAAAATTCGGATTAAAGAAAGCTCGCAAGGCTCCTCAGTGGTCAAAACGTTAATTTTTAAAATATCCCTTGAAATAGGGGTATTTTTGTGCTAATATCCATAAATATGAAGGACGAAGAGAAAGACAAGAATACAGAAATTCCCGAAGCGGAAGCATTAGAGAATGAAGAAGTAGTTGAATTCGAGTTCAACGATGATGGCGAAGAAGACCTCAAAAAAACTCTCAAAAAGCTAAGAGGCGACCTCAAAGTTGCAAAGAAAGAAAAAGAAGAATATCTAACCGGTTGGCAGAAAGAGCGGGCTGATTTTGCTAATTATAAAAAACAAGAAGAAGAGCGGCATGCGAATTTTTCTGAAGCGATGCGGGAAAGAATTCTCTCAAAATTCCTGACAGTTATGGATAGTTTCAACATGGCTTTCGCTAATAAAGCTGTATGGGAACAAGTAAGCAAGAATTGGCGTGACGGTATTGAATATATTTATTCTCAAATGAACAATGTCTTCGAAGAATATGGAGTAAAGCCAGTGGGCGTTGTAGGAGAGCCATTCGACCCGAATATTCATCAGTCACTAGAAATGGAAAGGACAGAAGAGAAAGGCAAGGATCACACAGTTTCAGCCGTTATCCAGAAGGGTTACAAACTTGGGGACCGCGTCATGCGCCCAGCCCGAGTGAATGTGTATGAGTACAAAGAATCCGGAAATTAAACTTTATTTACCGAAAGCTTCAAAAAGAAATTTTTTAGTTTCTTCGTCAATATGCTGAGTGACGATAATCATCATCTCAGTTGTGATCCCTAGATCTTTTTTAATGTTCGTGAACAAGTATTCGTAAGGAAAAGGGGAGATCCAAGCAGAATTCTTGAGGCATACAAATCCAGCCTTTTTAAGAAGGTAGCGGAGAGATTCTCGTTCACTTTTTCTATCTTCTGGAAGGTCGAGTAAAATTATTCTCCAGAATCCATCCCAAGTCTGCGGTACTAATGAATCCGTGTTCTCAAGTAGTAAACAGTTTAATTTATTTTTCCCTTGAGGAGTAATTTTGGCAAAATTTTGCCTTTCGGATTTATGTATTTCTGCATAACCACCATTAACTAAGTTTTTTAGGGCGCGACTAATAGCATATGAAGTTTTCGCGTCACTTTCTTTGAAGCTTTCTACAGGTAAAGCAGTACTTTTGACCAGTTTTTTAAGAATTCTCTTAGAATAACTTGACATGCCCATACTCTATCATATATACTGTATTTATACAAGTTTTTCGCGGTCGCGAAATCTCAGTATAATCAAAATTATCATTTAATTATAAGCTTAAAATACGTTACGTCGCGTTTTAATGGACTTACGCGACGTGATTTGCAAAATCAAATATGTCAAAAATCATAGGAATAGATTTAGGTACAACAAATTCAGCAGTAGCAGTTATTGAGGGAGGAGTGCCAAAAATTATAGAAAACACAGAGGGTAATAGAACAACTCCTTCTGTTGTTTCTGTTGCAAAAAATGGCGACAGATTAGTAGGACTTCTTGCGAAGCGACAAGCAGTTACAAACCCAGAAAATACTGTTTATGGGATCAAACGCTTTATGGGGCACAACTTTGAAGACCCAGAAGTTCAAAAAGACTTAAAAAATGCATCTTTCAAAGTTCAGAAATCTGCAAATGGCGGCGTGGAAGTAAAAATTGGTGACAAGTGGATGCGCCCAGAAGAAATTTCAGCGATGATACTTTCAAAAATTAAGTCAGACGTTGAAGCAAAGCTAGGGGAAAAGATAACCGAAGCAGTAATCACGGTGCCTGCATACTTTAATGATGCTCAGAGAAAAGCTACGAAAGATGCAGGAGCTATTGCAGGGCTAGATGTAAAGAGAATAATAAACGAGCCGACGGCTGCAGCGCTCGCATACGGATTTAATAAAAAGAAAAACGAAAAAATAGTAGTGTATGACTTCGGAGGAGGAACATTCGATGTTTCTGTTCTAGAGATTGGTGATGATGTCATTGAAGTTAAGTCCACTGATGGAGACAGCCACCTTGGTGGGCGTGATATTGACCACAAAATAATCGGATGGATTGCGGAAGAATTTAAAAAGTCTTCTGGAGTTGATGTACGTGGCGACAAGTTAGCTCTCCAGAGATTAGACGAAGCAGCCGAGAAAGCAAAAATCGAACTTTCGACTGCAGTTGAGACAGAAATCAATATTCCTTTTATAACTTCGACAGCAGAAGGTCCTCAGCATTTACTACTCAAGATGACTCGTGCGCAGCTCGAATCAATTGCCGACGAATATATATCTCGTTCTATAGAAATCACAAGACGCGCTATGGCAACTTCAGGATTCAAAATGGAAGACATGAATGAGATCGTTATGGTTGGAGGACAGACAAGAATGCCAAAGATTGTAGAAGAAGTTAAAAAAGTTTTCGGTAAGACGCCAAACCTCACAATTAACCCAGATGAAGTTGTGGCACTAGGTGCTGCGGTTCAGGCGGGAGTTTTGCAAGGTGATGTTCGTGATGTGTTGCTTCTTGATGTTATTCCTCTTTCACTTGGAATTGAAACTCTTGGAGGAGTAGGGACAAAGCTTATTGAAAGAAATACTACAATTCCAGCTAATAAATCACAAGTATTCTCGACAGCTGCTGATAACCAGACTTCTGTAGAAATCCACATTGTTCAGGGTGAACGTCCTATGGCAAGCGACAACAAGTCCTTGGGACGCTTTATTCTAGATGGCGTACCACCAGCACCAAGAGGCATGCCGCAGATTGAAGTTTCGTTTGATGTGGACGCAAACGGAATTTTAAATGTTACTGCAAAAGACAAAGCTTCAGGAAAAACACAATCCATTAAGATAGAAGCAAGTTCAGGACTAAAAGAAGATGAAATTAAAAAAATGCAAGCTGATGCAGAAATTCATGCAGAAGAAGACAAGAAGAAGCGAGATGCGGTGGATGTAAAAAATACTGCTGAGATGAGTATTTATACTGCAGAGAAAGCTATCAAGGATAACGAAGCGAAGATCCCAGCGGAATTAAAAGATAGTGTAAATGCAAAAGTTACTGCTCTTAAGACAGCTAAAGAAGGAAATGATGTGGATGCAATAAAGAAAGCAACAGAAGAGCTTTCAACAGAGATTTCCAAAATTGGAGAAGCATTACAGAAAGCTGGAGCAGAAACTACGTCAGCAGGAACACCTGAAGAACAAGGCCCAGAAGTGAAAGATGCAGAGTATAAAGAAACTCCCAAAGAAGGTGAAGAGCCGAAAGCTTAGCAGTTAACTCTAAGATATAAAACAAAGTTAAGGGCCCATCAGACAACCTCTTTGGGCTTTTAATTTTGCAAATTTTTGGTATAATTTAGCCAATGGAATTTCCAGAAATACCTTTAAATAAAGACCTTACTTATCTCGGGATTACTACTTACCGAGACAAAAACCAGCTTTTTGGAATTAAGCGCAAGGATCGTCGCCAGCATGTCTATCTCCTAGGAAAGTCAGGTACTGGTAAATCTGTGCTCATGTTCAACATGATCATTCAGAACATCCAGAATGGGGAAGGAGTCTGCATGGTTGACCCGCACGGGGAAAACGTGGAAGCTGTTCTTTCTGCCATTCCGCCTCACAGAATGAAGGACGTGATTTACTTTAATCCCGCTGATGCGGAGCACCATATAGGATTCAACGTGCTTGAGCTCATTGATCCTCAGTATAAGCATCTTGTGGCGTCGGGACTCATGGGTATATTTACGAAGATCTGGGCCAACGCTTGGAGCGCCCGAATGGAATACATTTTGAACAATACTATTCTTGCTCTTCTTGATACTCCAGGAACAACGTTACTTGGAATTCCGAGAATGCTTGTGGATAAGGATTATCGCCAGAAAATAATTGCTAATTTAAAAGATCCCGTTATCAAGGCTTTCTGGGTTCACGAATACGAAGCATGGCAGGACAAATTTAGAAATGAAGCTATTGCGCCGATTCAGAACAAAGTCGGGCAGTTTCTTTCAACTTCAATAATCAGAAATGTGGTAGGGCAGTCGAAGAGTACTATCAACATCTTTGACATGATGAACGAAGGGAAGATTTTCCTCGTAAATGTTTCGAAGGGGAGAATTGGAGAAGACAACTCCTCTCTACTTGGAGGTATGATAATTACCAAGATTCAACTTGCGGCCATGGAGCGTGTTCGTATTCCGGAAGAAAGCCGTAAGGACTTCTATTTATACGTGGATGAATTCCAGAATTTCGTTACAGACGCTTTCGCGGGGATACTTTCTGAGGCGCGAAAATACCGACTAAACCTCACTGTCGCTCACCAATACACTGCTCAGCTTATTTCTGACAAGAGTTCTGCGGTACGCGATGCAGTATTCGGAAACGTAGGTACTATGATAGTCTTTCGAGTTGGATCAGATGATGCAGAATTCCTTGAGAAAGAATTCGACCCGGAATTTACTCCAGAAGATATAGTTAATCTTCCAAATTACAAAATTTATCTCAAGCTCATGATCGACGGAGTAACGTCCCGTCCATTTTCTGCGAAGACTCTGCCTCCCATGGTAAAGTCCGGAAATAAAGAAATTGAAGACGCTGTTATCAAGTCTTCTCGTGAACTCTACTGCCGTCCTAAGGCTGTAATAGAAAGAGAAATAAATGACTGGAGCGGAATGTCGCTTGGAGATGGAAACGAGAGTACGACATCTTCTGGCCTAGAAAAATTCGAAGCAATATGTTCGAACTGTAAGAAATTAAGTACTGTGCCATTCAAGCCAGAGCCAGGAAGACCTGTTTACTGTAAGGATTGTATAGCGAAAATTAAGTCTGGCGAGATAAAAGTAACAAGGGGTTCAGAAAATCAAATCAAAGTTGATGAGGGGAAGTACTACAAGCCGCTCGCGGACTTAGGCATAGAATTCGAGCAGAAAGAAAAAGGAGAAGTGCCATCACTAAGACGGCAGGAAAATTTCAATAAGCCTGCCGAACCTAGAAATACTCCGCATGTTCCAAATCCTCCTAGAAGTGTTTCTCAGCAATCCCATACGCCACCCTCCAAGCCAGGCCTTTTCGGATCGATGAAAAAAGTTTTTCAAAATAACCCTCAAGGAAATTCTCATAATCAACACAATGATCGGGGAGGAAATACTGAACTGCGAGAAATGTTAAACAAAATCAAAAATGATGAAATAGCACCCAAGAAAGTTGAACCAGTAAAGCCTCCTACGCCTTCTCCAATATCACTTGACGCACTAAAGAATAAGATGAAGGATGCAAATTTGCATAAAGATATAAATACGCAAAAAGACCGTGCGGCGAGACCTGAAGATATGAACAACCTCAAGAATCTTATTTTAGAAAAAACTGCTATTCCAATTTCCGATATTCCGACGCCACCTCCGACATTACGGCCTGCGGTAACACCAGCAACAGTAGCTCCTCAAACCCCAATACCCATACCAACACCAACTCCACAAGCAACACCAATACCACAGTCGTCAAATGTAAAAGTAAATGAGGTTCCTGAAGATGTTCTTCGAAAAATTTTAGAATAAAAATGAAAAACGAAAATAGAAATTGTCAAAACTGTAAAAAAGATTTCTTTATAGAATCTGAGGATTTTAATTTCTATGAAAAAATAAAAGTTCCACCGCCTACATTTTGTCCACCTTGTCGCACACAAAGACGATTTGTATTCAGGAATGAACGGGGACTATATAAAAGAAAATGTGATTATTCTGGTAAGGAAATATTTTCAATGTATTCACCCGATTCCCCGGTAAAAGTTTATGATCGAGATATCTGGCTTTCTGATGTGTGGGAAGCATTGGATTATGGTAAAGATATAGACTGGGCAAAACCATTTCTTAGTCAATTTTATGACTTAATGTTGGACGTTCCTTTTAAGTCCAATAATGTAATACGTGGTATAAATAGTCCTTATCTAAACAATGCTACTGATCCTAAAAATTCTTATCTAATCTTTAATTCAAACTATACTGAAGATAGTATGTATTCAAATGGAATTGATTTTTCAAAAGATTGTGTAGATGTTTCCCATGCGGCACAATGTGAAACATGTTATCAAAGTTTTTGGCTTGATTCATGTTATCAGATATTTTATTCAAGCCAATGCGCAGACTCTAGCAATTTGTGGTTTTGTCGAGATTGTTATGGCTGCATGAATTGTTTTGGGAGTGTTAATTTAAGAAACAAGAACTATTATTTCTTTAATTCTCAGCTAAAAAAAGAAGAATATGATAAAAAAGTAAAGGAGTATAAACTTAACACAAGAGAAGGTTTAGAAAAAGCAAAAAAAGAAGCTAACGAATTCTGGAAAAAATTACCTTATAAGAATATCCAAGGAATAAAAAATTTATATTCCAATGGTTCTTATGTTACAAACTCAAAAAATGTTACAGATTCTTTTTTGATAAGAGAAGGAGAGAATTTGAGGTATTGCCAATATTTACAAGCAACTCCTGGAGTCAAAGATAGTTATGATTATTCTAGCTGGGGAGAATCCGCTGAACTGATGTATGAAGTAGTAATCTCTGGAGCGCGGGTACAAAATGTAAAGTTTTCTTTTTTAACCCAAGAAAGTTGTCACGATGTAGAATATTCAATTGGTTGTCTTGGTTCAGAGAATTTATTTGGATGTGTTAGCTTACGGAAAAAAAGTTATAGCATTTTAAATAAACAATATCCAAAAGACGAATACATTAATTTAGTCGAAAAAATAAAACAACACATGATAGATATGCCTTATGTTGACAAAAAAGGAAGAATATATAAATATGGAGAATTTTTTCCCATTGAATTTAGCCCTTCAGCATACAATGAAACAATTGCACAAGAATATTTCCCATTAACAAAAAACGAGGCAGAAGAGAAGGGATACAGATGGCGAGATCCGGACACAAAAGATTACGTACCAACAATATTGGCAGAAAATATTCCAACGGACATTACTCTGATAAAGGAATCTATAACTGAAGAGGTCTTAGAATGTGCTCACAAAATGACTTGCAATCAAGGTTGCACAAAAGCCTTCCGTATTTTACCGAACGAATTACAATTTTATAAAAAAATAGGTGTTCCATTGCCAACTTTATGTCCAGCGTGTCGTACAATGGAGAGGTTAAAAATGCGACTTGGCATAGAACTTTATAACAGAAAGTGTATGTGCGGTGGAGCGAGTGATGATACTAGAAACTATCAAAATGGAATAAAGCATTTTCACGGAGATAATCACTGCCAAAATGAATTTAGAACTGGGTATTCGCCGGACCAAGATGATATAGTTTATTGTGAAAAATGCTACCAGGCAGAGGTTTATTAAAGGTTGAAAAAAGCCTTAAATTATAGTAAAATAAGCATAATATGGTTAAACAGAATCGAGTTCAGCTAATAAAATATGCACCTCCGCCACCAGAGCTTCCAGTTTTCGGCAAAGTAAAGCCCGAAGAAGTTTCTTTCATTGGGAGGACTAATTATGTTGCTTCGCT
>JBDSTB010000012.1:0-3577 GCA_039928455.1 Minisyncoccota bacterium
TTCCAGATGAGTTATTTCTTTTTCTATTTTATTTAGAGTGTTCTGAAGATTCTTTAGTTGCATTTCTTCTGTCTGAATTTCTCCTGCTTCTTTCTCAGAGAGTCTTTTTTCTCCGATAAGTCCCGAAATAATAAGTCTATTACCAATGAAGGCAGAGACAAATACTCCTGTTATGAGGAGGATAAAGAATCCTAAAATTACTGAGATTAGACTGCTCAAATTAATCTCGTCAGCTAGATGCCAAACTCCGCGCCAAAATAAGATTACTCCTACTCCTCCAATTACAGCATAAAGGATTGGGTAATGGCTTAATTTACGTCTAACTCTATATTCAATTTCATCAAAAAAGTGTTCAATTTTTTTAAACATATGTTTGTTCGGTTTCTTTTGTCTATGGTTTTAATCATACACTAAGAGTACAATTATTTCCATGGACAAGAAAAATGTTTGGAGTGACGAAAACCTCATAAAGATTTTAGAAAATGGTGGCGTCGGTGTCATGCCTACAGACACCTTGTATGGGATAGTTGGCATGGCAGATAACCCCGATACAGTAAATCGTATTTATAATACCAGACAAAGAAGTCCTGAGAAACCTTGCATTATACTCATTGGAGATACGAAGGACCTTAAAAATTTCTCTGTTTCTTTGAGCGATAAGCAAAAAAGTGAAATTAGTAAATACTGGCCAGGACCTACAAGCATAATTTTAGACTGCCAAGGGGACCAAGAAGAAAAGTTGCACTATCTTCACAGGGGAACCCATACGCTTGCTTTCCGCTTGCCTGATAGTGCACAACTTCGAGAACTAATTTTAAAAGTTGGTCCGCTTATCGCACCATCCGCAAATATTGAAGGAATGCCACCAGCAAAAAACATAGAGGAAGCGAAAAATTATTTTCAACACCAAATTGATATTTATGTACCCCACGATGAAGACGACACAGAACTAACCAGTAAGCCATCAAAGATTATTAAAATAGACAAAGAGGGAGATGTTACAGTCGTGCGCTCATAGAATCAAATTGGTAAGTATGTCATAATTATCAAATGCGAAAGCCTACCCTAGAAAAAATTTTCAGCGCACCAGCAGAAATTCTAGAGAAGGGTGTTGAAATGGGCGAAAACCTTGAACATAGTTTCGATAACGAAAAGCCGATTAAAGCTACGAAGGCGTATTGGAAAATTCTTGGGCCAGGGTTAATCACTGGAGCAGCCGATGATGACCCGTCTGGCATTGCGACATACTCCCAGATAGGAGCTTCTCAAGGATTTGGATTTTTGTGGCTTTCTCTTTTTTCTTTTCCGCTCATGGGAGTAGTCCAGGAAATGTGTGCCCGCATAGGACTTGCTACAGGCGTTGGGCTGGCTGCAAACATTAAAAAACACTATTCTAAAAAAGCTCTTTATGCTTGCACTACGCTTTTATTGTTTGCGAATGTTTTTAACATTGGAGCAGACCTGGGTGCGATGGCCAAGGCTACCCAACTCCTTTTTCCCAATATTTCTTTCACGCTTTTAGTTTTTTTCTTTGCATTCTTTTCTCTATTCCTTCAGATTTTTATTTCTTATCAAAAATACGCAAGATATCTTAAATATCTTACTCTTATACTTTTTGCTTATGTAATTTCTGCTCTCTCTGTAAAAATGAACTGGGGAGAGGTATTTTATAATACTGTTATACCCACAATGAATTTTACTAAAGAGGAAATTATTCTTGTTTGCGCAGCACTTGGAACGACCATAAGCCCATATTTATTTTTTTGGCAGTCCTCTCAGGAAGTTGAGGAACAAATTTTGCGCGGGAAGAAAACAGTTGATCGCCACCGTGTCCATCCGATGAAGAAAGATATTACAAATATGCGTATAGATGTGTGGTCTGGGATGTTTGTTTCCAACTTAGTTATGTTTTTTATCATTGCAGCATGCGCAGCCACGCTTTATGCAAATGGGATTACAAATATTAAGACAGCAGGAGACGCAGCAGTTGCGCTCAGACCATTTGCGGGAGATTTTGCATATGTTCTTTTCACCCTTGGAATACTAGGCACAGGGCTTCTAGCTATCCCTGTTCTTGCTGGGTCCGCCTCCTATGCAATATCCGAAGCGTTCGGGTGGAAAACCGGGCTCTACAGAAAACTTAAACAAGCATCATCTTTCTATGGGGTAATTATTGTGGCTATGATTTTGGGGATAGCTTTAAATTTTATTGGGCTCGACCCCATTAAGGCGCTTATTTATGCCGCCCTATTAAATGGAATTATTTCTCCGTTTATGCTTTTCTTCATTGTACGCCTTTCAGGCAGTAGCAATGTAATGGGGAGTTTTAAAAATAATAAAATTAGTGAGATTGTTGGGTGGGTAACTTTCGTACTAATCTCTCTGGTTGGGGTTGGCGCCATTGCTGCGCTTCTACCTTTTTGGTAATAAAAATTATGGAAATCAAAAGCGATTATAACTTATCTTCATTTAATACATTTGGCATTGAAGCGAAAGCCAAACTTTTTGTTGAGATAAACCAAGAAAGTGAAATCACGGAGCTTTTTTCGTTGCCCCAATTCAAAAATAATAAAAAAATGTTTCTAGGGGGTGGAAGTAATGTCCTTTTTACAAAAGATTTCGACGGTATTGTTATTTTAAATAAACTAAAAGGCATCGAAATTATCCAAGAAAATTCTGATCATGTTTTTGTGCGCTCAATGGGAGGAGAGATATGGCACGACCTCGTCATTTTTTGTGTAGAAAAGGGTTATTGGGGTATTGAAAATTTGTCTTTAATTCCGGGAACGGTTGGTGCCGCCCCAATGCAAAACATAGGAGCCTACGGTGGAGAGTTATCAAAAACATTAAAGAGCGTTGAAGCCTACAATATTGAGAGCAAGGGTAAAAAAATATTCAGTACAGAAGAATGCGAACTCGGGTATCGCGACAGCGTTTTTAAAAATAGTTTGAAGAATAAATACTTTATTACTGCCATAACACTAGAATTAAGTAAGGTAGAGAAAAAAAACTTAAAGTACAAAATACTTTCCGATTTTCTAGAAAACAATAATATTACCGTAAAGTCCTCAAGAGATATAAGTGACGCAGTTTCGGAAATTAGGAGAAGCAAGTTGCCAGACCCGAAAGTATTAGGGAATGCTGGATCTTTTTTCAAGAATGTTTTTTTGCATAAAGTGAAAGATCAAGAAAAAATTCAAACCTTAACCGAAAATTATCCAACCATTCCTATTTTTGACGAGGGTGAGTATTTTAAAATACCCTCTGCTTGGCTTATAGAACAGTCAGGATGGAAAGGTAAAAGAGAAGGGGCTGTAGGCGTGCACGAAAAGCAAGCACTAGTCATTGTAAATTATGGAGGGGCAAATGGAGAGGAAGTCCTTGATCTAGTGCAGAAAGTAATAGAGGCCGTAAAGGAGAAATTTAAGCTTGAATTGTTCCCAGAAGTCAATATTGTGTAAAAGCCCATTAGGGGGTATTATTAATTCATTATAATTATTCTTTTGAGTTAAATATGCAAAATAAAAAAAATATGAGTTTAGTTGTTTCTGCATTGATATGTTTAGCAGTGGTCGCA
>JBDSTB010000013.1:0-4487 GCA_039928455.1 Minisyncoccota bacterium
TGCTCTGAAGCAATACTTTGAGGAGGGATGCGTAGATTGCTCTGCCTTCCCGACTGAGGAGCAGTTCTTACAGTCTTTTTCAGATCATTTTTATTGTCATCTTTCTTCTGCATTAGGTCATTTTAGCACAGGAGAAAAATTGTCCAAATCGAAAAAGGGGGTAAGGATGTTATTAAAATGTGGACAAGAAATATGCCGAAAGAATCGAAATATGATAATATTTAGCCATGTCTAAAAAAGTACTACTTTCTGGTATTCAATCCTCGGGAAAACTTCATATTGGTAATTATTTTGGTGCGCTAAAGCAATTCGTTGATTTATCTGAAACATATGATTGTTATATTATGATTGCGGATTATCACGCTCTTCATTCGCTGCAAAATCCCAAAGAAATGAGAGAAAACATTCGAGACGTCTTGCTAGACTATTTGGCAGTGGGGCTGGACCCCAAGAAAGTAACTTTGTTCAAGCAAAGTGATGTATCTGAGCACACAGAGCTTGCTTGGATTTTCGAGACCATAACTACAATGCCGTATCTGATGCGGGCAGTCGCTTTCAAAGATGCAGAAGCAAAAAACAAAGAAATTGATGTGGGTACTTTTAATTATCCATTACTTCAGGCTGCTGATATTTTACTCTATAGTCCAGACGCGGTTCCAGTGGGAGCAGATCAGAAGCAGAATGTAGAAATTGCTCGAGTCACTGCGCAGAAATTTAATCGTATTTTTGGTGAAACTTTTAAAATTCCAGAGCCTATTATTCTTGAGAACGTTGCCGTAGTGCCTGGAACTGATGGAAGAAAAATGTCAAAGAGTTACGGGAATACCATTCCACTTTTTGCTGAATATGAAGAAATCAGAAAAGCTGTGATGAGTATTGTCACGAGCTCGGGAAACGAAATTCCAGAGAATGTATTAGCTATACATAAACTTTTCCGTCCAGAGGCAGAATTAACTCCGATATACGAAAGCAAGGTAGGGAAAAATAAAGAACTAAAGGAGCTCTTGATAGAAGACCTAGAGAGATTTATCGCTCCAATGCGCGAGAGAAGGAAGATGTTTGAAAAAGATATCCCTGCAGCGCTCGAGATACTAAGTGAGGGAGGGGAGAAGGCAAAGAGAATAGCATCAAAGAAAATGGAAGAAGTTCGAGAAAAAATAGGAGTTAGCCTGTAGGGTTTTTTTATTCTTTTATTTTACTAAAATCTCTTTACTATGAAAAATTCAAGGTTAACCTCAGACCATATTAATCTAAATCCTTACCCTCTAAAGCTCTATGGGGGTGCAAGTGGAGGAAGGCAAGATTTGGCCCTTAAGGTCGCTAAATTGCTTAAGACGAAGCTTGCCCCAACCTTCTATAAAGTATTTAGTAACGGTGAATTTCTGGTTCATCACGCAGAGTCCGTTCGTGACCGGGATGTTTACATTATTTCTCAAATACGATTTGGGGACAAAGAAAAGCTTGCGTACGATCTTGATGAATGTGAATCATTAATTCTTGCTTTAAAACAAGGAGAGCCTTCGAGGGTCACTGTGGTAATGCCATGTTTGCCTTACGCGAGGCAGGACAAATCTTCGAATCACAGAGAGCCAGTTCTTTCGCAAAAAGTTCCAATGCGCCTCCAGATGGCAGGAGCGCACAGAGTAGTAGTTTTGAAACTTCACAATCCTTCAAGCTACAATGCGCATGCGCTCACTATTCCGATGGTGGACGTAAATACTGACGCCTTAATACTTAAACATATAAAATCCAAAAATTTTAATTTAAAGAAATTTAAAATTGTTGCCCCAGACTTGGGTGCTGCACCTTCGTGTCGTATTTTGGCTCAACAGCTCGGCATCCCAGGGAATATTGTGATCATAAATAAATTTCGCGATCCGAAGAAAGCAAATAATAGCGAAGTCATGGAAGTTATTGGAGATACTGAAGGATTTAATTTTATTATGCCAGACGATATCGCGGATACTTGTGGTACTGCAGTGAAGGCGCTTAAGACACTCAAAGCAAACGGCGCAAAGGATGTATATTTTGTTGCAACTCATGGAATACTTTCTGGAAATGCAATTGAGAGTTTAAATAATGCAAAGTTTAAAGGAGTATGGCTTACTGATACCTGTATTTCAGAAGAAGCCAGTAAAAAAATAAAAAAATTAGAAGTTATTTCTACCGCTAAATTAATAGCACAAGTTATAGACAATCTTCATAACGGAAATTCTGTTACTGATCTATGGCATAATGGTCATTAAAGAGATGAGATTTAGTAGAATTTTTGTGCTAAGATAACTCGAAGAGACATTTTAGAAATATTAAAAAATATGAGAGACCGAATATATATTAAAGATTTAAATACAAAAGTTGGCAGCGAGATAATCATTGCCGGCTGGGTGGACGTAAGACGCGACCAAGGGAAGATGGTTTTTTTTGATATGCGTGATATGTCGGGGCGAGTCCAGTGCGTGGCACTTCCAAGCAGAACCGAAGTGATCGAGAAAGCCAAAGAAATTCGCCCAGAATGGGTGTTGAAAGTTACTGGGCTAGTAAATAAAAGACCGGAGAGAAATGTAAAACAAGGAGTCCTTAATGGGGATGTTGAGCTTGAAGTAACAGGCATTGAAGTATTGGCGCAAGCTGAGCCGCTTCCATTCGACATGTCGCTTGATGGATATAATTTAGACCTTACAACTGAGCTCGACAACAGAGCGCTAGTCTTGAGGCAGCCGAAAGTGCAAGCAGTGTTTAAGGTGCAAGAAACAGTTATTGATTCGTTCCGAGAATTCATGAAGAAAAATAATTTCTTTGAGTTTCAGGCGCCAGCAATAACTCCCGCAACTGCAGAAGGCGGCGCAGAAGTTTTCCAGGTAGGATATTTTGACAAGAAAGCATATCTGACCCAGTCACCACAGCTCTATAAGCAAATTGTTATGTCGGCATTCGAAAGATGCTTCTCTGTCAATAAAGTTTTTCGTGCAGAACCCTCTTCCACTACCAGACATTTAACTGAGATTGTCTCCCTCGATGCAGAGATGGGATTTATCGATTCTTGGGAAGAAGTTCGAGACATGGCAGAAGCAACTGTGCGACATATGTTGAAACAAGTTGAAGAAAAAAATGCGGCACATTTGAAAGTTCTAAACGCAACTCTTCCTACAATGATAGATAAAACTCCGACTTTATCACTCCGCGAAGTTCAGCGGAAAATTTTTGAGAAATTCGGACGTGATGTAAGGGGTGAGAAGGATACCAACCCAGAAGACGAGAGACAAATTTGCGAAATAATTAAAGAAGAAACCGGATCTGACTTCGTTTTTATTTATGGATATCCAACGAGGAAAAAGCCTTTCTATGTTTACCCAAATCCCGATGAACCAGAATACAACGAAGGAATGGATTTATTATGCAGGGGAATTGAGTGGCTCTCAGGCGGTAGAAGAATAAATGATTACAATCAGCTCCTGAAGCATGTTGAAATTTGGGGAATGGACCCTTCTAAAGTAAAAATGTTCCTTGAAGCCTTTAAGTACGGAGTTCCGCCAGAAGGGGGATTTGCTCTTGGGGCAGAGAGAATAACTATGCAATTACTTGAACTTAAAAATGTTCGCGAAGCTTCTATGTTTCCTCGAGATATGAATAGAATTGATGAAAAGCTAAACAGTGATGGATTTTAGTATTTATGGCATTGTAGTAAGAGGAAAGGGATACGGAAGAAAGCTGGGTTTTCCAACAGTTAATTTAGATGCTGATGCAAAAGATATTCCTGTAGGAGTCTATGCAGGGAAAGGAATTATAAATCGTAAAATTTATCGAGCCGCAATAATTATAAGCGAGGGTAAATCCGAAGCTCATTTATTGGGATACCGAGGAGATGCATATGGAAAAGAAGTAACACTTAAGCTTAAAAAATTTTTAAGAGAATATAAAAATTTCAATTCAGAAAAAGAATTAATCGATCAAATAGTAAAAGATATAAAGAAGTGCTAAGATAAAAAAATGCAAACTTACAGTGGGCCAATATTTATAATTATTGCAGCATTTCTTTGGGCATTTGATGGTTTGATCCGTCAACACCTCTATACGCTTCCCCCAATTACAATAATTTTCTTCGAACACTTGATCGGATTTATTGTTTTATCTCCTTTCGTTCTAAGATATGTTTTAAAAACAAAAATTTCTCAAAAAGATTGGGGGCTGTTAGTTCTGATTGCGCTTTTAAGTGGACTCCTTGGGACGCTTTGGTTTACTACAGCACTCGGGAAAGTGCAGTTCATTTCTGTTTCAGTAGTTTTTCTTTTGCAGAAACTTCAGCCAATTTTCGCAATAACTACAGCCTCTATTTTCTTAAAAGAAAAATTTGACAAGAGATACATTAAATGGGCAATACTTGCAATTATCTCTGCGTATTTTGTGACTTTTCCCAATGGGCAGGTGAACCTTTCAACTGGCGAGGGTACTGCCATAGCTTCACTGTACGCCCTGGGAGCCGCTTTTGC
>JBDSTB010000014.1:0-11598 GCA_039928455.1 Minisyncoccota bacterium
GTGAGTACAGTTTTATTTTTCAAGTGTTTTATCTGCTCTACAACTTTTGGCAAATCTCTAAAATTCTCAATCGGTGGAAGAATTGAGTTCTCGAAATGACCAACTTTGTGCTCATAAATATTTCTCATGTCGACAATATAAAATTCCCTGCCTGCCGGAGGGCAGGTTTCTTTATCTTTGATCCAACCGTGTAATTCTTCGGGCTTCAAATGAGTCCCAGTAATTTGATTGGGGTCGATGTCGCATGTACCCAAGTTCAGTGATACTATTTCCTTCCGAACTTTTACTGAAAGTTTGGGAAATGCATTTCCATTTCCGCAGCTTATTTTAAAATTAATATTATTAAATCTTGGATCTATTTCGAGCTCTTTTATATATCCTGCAATATTTTCTTCGGTTCCCTCAAATGTCGCATTAACTCCCTCAGACGCAACGATACATCTTCCCTTAAGATTGAGCCTACCACAGATATCCATATGCCAATCCTTGAGCTTTTCGGGCTCATTTATATGAATATATTTATAGAAAAGAATTATTTTTGATTCTGATTGCATTAGTTCTATATTAATATAAAAAGACAAAATAACAAGATTTTGCTACTATATAGTGAATGCGTAAAATTCACCTTATTTTAATTATTTTAATTTTCCTTTTTGGGTTGATGGGATTCTATTTGGGGTGGCTAGATAATGGTCCGGTTCCTTTATTTTAGTTATTGGTAAATCATTTATATATTTCGCTCCGACGACAATACTCACATTCTGTATTCTGCCCATAAGAATTATAATTGCATAATCTATCGATCCACTCACCTTCTTTTACAAGTTTGTCGTAGTCAGTAATGTCTTTCACAATTGAGTCTATCTGGCCCTCACCAATAACCGTATCATAGAACTCTTCTTTGTTGTTCTTTGCTTCCACAAACTCAAGTCTCGACTCCCTGACATCAACTTTCCATTTTTTGTTTTGTTTGATCAAGTATGAATACATCGCGAGCTGGCGCATATATGTGCTCATTCTTCCCTCTTCATCAATCTTTTCGATATCACTCTTTTTTCTAACACTTCCAGTTTTGAAATCTGTAACCCTGACATTATCTTTATCTAATTTTTCTAAAAGATCAATCTTGCCGTATATATTTAAATGAGGGAATCTGGCGTCGTTAACTGACACACTCTGTTCGTTCTCTCTTTTCTTGCTTATTTGGCTGTAGCGGCTCTCAAACCATCGAGATATTGTCTTTAATGCCAACGCGAAGAGTTCTTTCTGCTTTCTCTCATCTCCGAAACCACTCTTTCTTATTTGCACTAAAATTATATCTTCTATTTCTCTGTTGCTAATTTCCTCTTCTTTTTTAAGAATCTGATCAATTGATCCGTGAACAATATTTCCGAACTCTAAACTTTCAGTTTTGGGTTCCGGCAACTGCAACAAATTTCTAAAATACCATTTCCACGGACATTCGAAAAAATTATTTAAAAGAGAAACAGATACTTTTCGATCCGGGTAATCTTGCGCGACTAATTTTATTAATTCTTTTTTATTTGTGGGAGAAATCTTTTTGTCTGAAAAAGCTACATAAGCTTTCTGGTCGCGCTCAAGTATTATTTTTTCCGTTTCTTCGGCGCTTTGCTTTTCAAAATTTTCAGTTATTTCTTTCATAATATGAGTGATTTCCTGCTCTGCCCCAGCATGCGACCTGCGCGCATAAGAAACTGTGCAAAATCTTTTTGCCCGAGTAATTGCAACATATAGTTCCCTTTTTAAAACTATTTCGTCTCTTCTTTCCAATTTTTCCTTGATTGACTCAGGCAATGAGAAGCTGTCTCTTTTACTCCCTGAAAAAGATCTTTCGTTCATATGAGCAATCCATAAATAATCGAACTCTAGACCTTTGGAGCCATGGAGAGTTAGGACTTTTACACCTTCGTCAGGAGAAAATACGACAAGTGGTATATTTTCTTTATAGTCCTCTATTCTTTTAAGGAAGCTCAAAAATTCTGAAAGAGTTAATCTAGGATTTTTCTCTATCTCATGAAGAGTAATATGAAATAGTGTACGCAATACCTCGATTCTCGCCACCAGCTCTTTGTGATTTTTCGCCGTGTCGAGTAGAAATTCGGTACCTACTCTCTGGATAAATGTATAGAGCGGCTCACTTGAATTTTCAAGCCAAAACTTTAATTTTTCAATCCAATTATTAACTCCACTTACTTCATCAAAAAGGCTGCTTTTCTCAGGCTCTACGCTCAAAAGCGAAAACTCTCTCATCTTATTTTCTTTTAAAAATGCATGTGCTTTAAATGGTGAAACCCCTGAATTTGGATCAAAGAATGATTGCGAAAGAGCTACTCCATTGTCTGGGTCCGACATTATTTTTAGAACTCGAAGCAGAGAAATGGTTTCATGAGAATCAAAAAAATTTAAGCTATCTCCTCCCGCTACTTCTATGCCCATATCTTTAAGTATCGCTACCGTGCTTCTTACCTGACGATTTTTGGGCACGAGAATAGCCATATCATTTTTCACAGCTCCGTTTTTTATTCTTTCTTTTATTTCCAGCGCAATAGATATTATTTCGTCACGCGGGTAGTAAGCCTCCACTAGACGAAGCGAGTGATTTTCTTTATGATTACTCTTTAATTTACCTTTAGATATAGAACTCTGTAAAAGCAGATCCCCAGAATCTAGAATTTTCTGAGTGGATCTATAATTTTCTACAAGAGTAATTAATTTTGCTTCTCCGAAAGCATGTTTGAAATTTTCGAAATATTGAAGTGAAGCTCCCCCGAAACCATATATCAGCTGTCTGTCATCGCCCACGACAAAGATGTTGGGATTTTCTTCTTCTCCCCAGACGCTCTTTAAAAATTCATTTTGAACCCCACTTGAGTCCTGATGCTCATCTATTAATACATACAGATAGTTTTCTTTAATATAATTTCTGGCTTCCTCAGAATCTTCAACTATTTTTACTAACGCTTCAAGTATGTCGTCATAATCAAAGAAGTTTCCGGCCTTTTTTGCTTCTTCGTAAAAACCATAAAATTTAACTGCCTCTTGTGTCCGCTCTAAGCTCTCGATTTTCTTTAGAACTTCTTTTTTGAGATTTCCCTTACTCTCACCGCGGGAGGATATATTATCTGGATCGTTTTTTATATTTTCTATTTCTTTTTCTATGTTTTCTCCAAGTGCTTCCGCAGAAACCCTCTCTCTTTTCAAGAAAGAAATCATGCTTTTTAAATCCCTGAAATACCTCGAGGCTTCAGAACGGGGCCGTATTAATTCCCAGTCATTTTTCTGCAAAATTCCGTCATAGAGTGCGATGCTATCTTTTTCGTCCAGAAGTTCCGGCTGTGCGCTCAATCCAAGAACACTGTAATATTTTTCTAAAATTTCCATCCCAAAACCATGAAAGGTGGCGACTTTTACATTTGTGGCCTCTCCCCCAATGTAATGTCGCAATCTTTCTTTCATTGCCTTGACTGCAGAATTCGTGAAAGTAAGACACAGAATGTCACTCGACTTTGTATCAGTTTTAGAAAGTATATTCCCAATTCTTAATGCCAAAATCTGAGTTTTCCCTGTACCAGGCCCTGCCACGACCATTACTGGCCCCTCTGTCGTTTCTACTGCCTCTTTTTGTTCCTTATTTAATTTTCCATATTCCTCCTTATAGCTTCCAAGTTGGGGCATACTAGTATTTTAACATTTTAGGAGGGTTTGCTCCATTTGCCAATTTTGGTTCTCTTGATAGAAAATGCCAGAGCCGGAATACCAATTTCTTCCCCTAACTGATTCGCAATTCCCCTAACATATGTTCCGCTTGAGCAAATTACAGTAAATTTACCAATATAGAATTCATTTTGTTTCTTGATTAATAAATTCTTCTTCCAAGTATTTAAAATTTGTTTTTGCCTGAAATCTCCCTTTATTTTTTTAATTCTTTTTTCAATATTTCGCAGAAGTTTTCTGTTATCTATTTTTCTTAACTTGGTAAAATTAATATCCTTAACATCCACTTCTCTGGATGGTAATTTTACCGCAATTCCTGCTCTTGCATATTCAAATAATGGTTTACCTGATACGGTCTTCGAAGAAAAAATTGGATACTTTTGAAAAAATTTACCCTTAAATCTTTTTAGTTTTTTTTCAATTAAATCTATCAATTCTCCTCTATCTAAGCCTCCCTTTTTTCTGTTTATAACTTTACCTAAAATATCATACGTGTCAGTGGCAAAGCCAAACAGAATCTCAAATTCATAATTCTTCTTTAATAGAAGATACTTCTCTTTATTTTTTACTTCTTCTCCAGTAAGAATTAGAAGAAGCCCCGAAGCCATCGGATCCAGCCTTCCAGCGTAAGTCATTTTCAGATTTTTGTATTTGTCATTCGTCTTGTTCTTTTTGTTGCGAAAAACCTCTAGAGTTTCTAGAGGTGTCTCGCCTTCTTTTTTATTTAGAATAATAATGCTTTTCAAATTATGTCCAAATTAAGTTATTTCAGTTTCAGTATCTTTAGAGAAGTTTATAACTACAAACACAGCGGACGCAATAATTACCAGGTTTTTAATAATATATTGCCCCTCCATGGTAGGCACCATAAATCTACTCCAAGTAACTTGTGGTAAAAGAAAGAGCGGCATAAAAGTAGTAATCATATGAAAAAACAAAAGTATAATAGCTATTCGTTCGTATCCCGGGATTAAGAAAATTATTCCTATAAAGCACTCGAACAATCCAAAGAGAATCATAAAATGATTGAAAGACATAAAGCTTATCGTGTGTTCAAAAAGAGCCTGGACAAGAGGGCTCGCGGGCGAAAGTCCGACAACTTTCAGTGCTCCAAACCAAAAGAAGATAACGAACAGGGCAAATCTTGCAAAAGGAACTGAGTATTTTTGTAAAAAATTTATAACCTTAGAATCTATTTCGTTCATTGTCATATTTAAATTATATACTAAATAGTGCTATAATAACAATATGAAAACAATATTACATTTTTTGGTTTATGCATTTGCGGTCATGGTTACAGCCTATATTCTTCCTGGAGTACACGTATCGGGCCTGGTAGCAGTTCTTGTAGTAGCGGTTGTTTTGGGACTAATAAACGCAATTGTGCGCCCTTTGCTACTTCTGGTGACTCTCCCACTCTCTATAATGACTCTTGGTCTGTTTGTGTTTGTTTTAAATGCTCTATTGGTCTTGCTTACCGCTCGCATCGTTCCCGGGTTTAGTGTTGACAGTTTCTGGTGGGCGCTTCTCTTCGGAATAGTTCTAACTCTCGTAAACTGGATATTAAAAAGATTCGAATAAAAGGAAGGCTATATCGGGAAAAGCTTAAGACAATCTAATTACCAATTAAATCTTTCACTTTTTCAGCCAGATCGTCGAGGGTAAAATTCGATTTTATCATAAATTCATTTGCTCCTAGCTCTATAGCTTGTTTTATATCTTTCTCTGCAGAGAGGTTTGAGAAAACGATAACGGGTATTTTTTGAGTCATTTTCTTTTCTCGAATTTTTTTTAATATTGTAAAGCCATCCTCTCCCGGAAGAAGAATATCAAGCAATACTAAATCAATATCCTCTCGAACGTCGAGGATTTTAAATGCTCCGATACTGTCATTCGCTGATAAAACCGCATAGCCTTTTTTAATAAGTTTTGTTGCCTCAAGGCCTTGGATGAAGGTGTCATCTTCAATAATTAGAACAATCTTAGCCATATTAATATTGATTGTAGCACTATCCATAATAGTAAACAATACTAATGTTAAGTAGAGACCGGTAAGGTCAAAAAAAGAGTCGTACCTTCATCTTTTTTGCTCTCAAACCATACTTTTCCCCCGTGATTTTCTATTATTTTCCTAGCTGTAAAAAGTCCAATTCCAGAGCCGACCGGTTCTTTTTTTTGTGCATTTTCGTCGCGATAAAATTTATCAAAAATTTTACCTTTACCTTCTTCGGAAATTCCTATACCTGTATCTTTAACTGAAATTTCAACAAATCCACTTTCTTCTTTGGTGGCAATAAAAATTTTCCCGTGCATATTACTATATTTGATGGCATTCTCAAGAAGGTTTTCTATTACTACTCTTAGCTTTTCTTTATCTGCGCGCACGTTAGGTAATGCTGAAGCTTGTTTCAAAAAAATAATTTCTATCCCTCGAGCGTGTGCTTCTCCTGTAAAATCAAAAATAGAGCTTTCAATAACCTCTGAAATATTAACTTCTGAAAAACAATATTTCTTTTCCGTAATATCTGTGGTTTTGTTTGCCATTAAGAGTTCGCTCACTATTTCTAGCGCCCGATCGTTGCTTTCCTTTGCCTTCCTCATGAGATTTTCTTGTTCGGTACTTAGCTTGCCAACATCTTCATTTAAAAACATCTCAATTATCCACTTGATAGACGAAAGAGAAGTGCGAATTTGATGAGCATTAATCGAAATCATGTCCGTTCTTAAAGAATTTATGTCGGTCTGTTCTATTTCTTTTTCTATTTTTAAATCTGAGTTTCCCATTTATTTATTATATCACTGGTCATTGCGGAGGCGGAGAGATTCGAACTCTCGATACCTTTCGGTATGCCACCTTTCCAAGGTGGTGGAATAAACCGCTATCCGACGCCTCCAAACAAACGTTAGTTTACCATATTTAAGAAATCTTTCTCGTTTAATACTTTTACCCCGATTTTTTGTGCGTTTGTAAGTTTCGAACCAGCTTCACTTCCCGCCACAACGTAAGAAGTAAGTTTCGAGACTGAGCCTGAGACCTTGCCTCCCTGTGCTAATATTTTTTCCTTAGCAATCTGCCTGGACAAGCTCTCTAGCGTTCCTGTAAGTACAAAAGTAAGACCAGTAAGTTTTCCTCGTTTTTCTTTCTCAATCTTTTCTACAACCACTCCATTACTTTTAAGTTTTTTTATAAAATTTAAATTATTTTTATCCTGAAAAAACTCATACAGACTTTTTGTTACTGCGGGACCAATGTTTTCTATACTTGTAATTTCTCCATGAGAAGTGGTAAGTGAACTAATCACTTTATCTAAACTTACGAAATGTCTTGCAATGTCTCGAGCAGTTTCTTCTCCCACATGAAGGATCCCGAGCGCCCAGAGGAATCGTGGAAGTGAAACCTTTTTCTTACTTTTTATTTCTTTAATAATATTTTCTGCGGATTTCTCGCCGAAACGATCCAGCCCTTCTATTTCTGATTTCTCGAGCGTAAATATATCTGCCGCATCTGTTATAAGGCCTTCATCTTTAAATCTTCTTAGTATTTTAGGGCCAAGTTCATAAATTTCAAACACTGAAATAAAATGTTCTAAATACCTTTCGTTTTTTGCAGGGCATTTTGGATTAATGCAGTAATATGCTACCGAAGATTCTTTGCTTAGAGCAATTACTCTTTTTTCTACTTTGCCCGCACAAACAGGACAGCGCTCTGGCATTTTAAAGTTTTTTTCTTTTCCCGTACGCATGCGGGTTAGGACTTCTACAACCTTAGGAATAACATCGCCTGCTTTCTCTATCACAACTGTATCGCCTATTTTGAGTCCTAACCTATTTATTTGGTCCAAATTATGTAGCGTTGCTTTTGATACTGTTGAGCCAGAAATTAGTGTCGGTTCAAATATGGCTAATGGGGTTATAGCTCCGGTACGACCCACATTTACTGAAATATTTTTAACAATTGTAGTCGCTTTTTCAGCAGGATATTTAAAAGCAATCATATAGCGTGGTGCCTTGCCAACAACACCCAAAATATTTTGAATTTTTATACTGTCAACAGAGATAACGATACCGTCCGTTCCGAATGGAAAATTTTCTCTTACTTTCTCGAATTTTTTAATAAAATTAATTACTTCTTCTAGATTTCCACATTTGGCTTCCATTTTCTCAACTTTAAAACCAAGGTCTGCTAGTTTTTTGTGTTTTTCTGAATGGCTATCAAAAAACCTAGATTGATCATTACTCTCTAGATTATTTAAATCATATGCAACAAAATCTAGCTTTCTTTCTTTGGCAAGTTCGGGATCAAGTTGGCGCAGACTGCCCGCAGCTGCATTTCTCGTATTAGCAAAAGGGGTTTTACCTTCTTTTTTATTAATTTTATTTAATTTTATTAGAGTAGCTTTAGATAAAAGTGCCTCTCCGCGAACTTCTATGTTGTCGCTAACTTTGTTTTCTAAAGTTAGAGGAATTGAGTTAATGGTTTTTAAATTTTGGGTTATGTCCTCCCCGGTAAATCCGTCTCCTCTGGTTGCGCCCTGCACAAAAATCCCATTTCTATATATCAATGACACTGCTAATCCATCAAATTTAACTTCGCAGAAATAATTAAATTCATTTCCTTGTGTCATCTTTGATGGCAAGAGTTTTTTAATTCTTTTTTCCCATTCGTAGAGCTCCTCATAAGAAAATGCATCGTTTAATGAAAGCATTCTACTGTTATGCTTTACTTTTACAAATTTATCGAGTGGCTCCCCTGCTACTCTATTTTCACCAGAATTTATATTTTCGTATTGAGGATATTTTTTGAGTAATTCTTTTAGTTCACGAGTTAAAGAATCATACACATCATCGGTAACGCTTGGTGTATTTTTTACATGATATTCGTTTCTTAGATGTTCTATTTCTTTTCGTAAATTTTGTATTCTTGTTTTATCTTCATGAGAAGATTGGGGTCTTTCTTCTTTCATTATGGTGAAGTCAAAGTCATAACGTGATGAGTGGGATCTACTGGTTGAGGATTATAAGCAGAAGTTGCCACAAAGGTGCCGTTACCATAAGTTACCGACTTCCAACCGATAGCCTCGGCGCTTGTTCCTATGGTCCAATTAATACCATCAGGTGAGGTCATAACACTATCGGTTGTGCTACTACTTGCCACGGCTACGAAGGTGCCATTTCCATAGGTGACATCGTACCAAGCCTTATCAGCGGCGCTTGTTCTTAATGTCCAGGTAATGCCGTCGGGAGAGGTCATGACGCGGTTGCCTGTACCACTACTAGCCACGGCCACGAATAGGCCGTTGCCGTAGGTTATCGATTGCCACATATTATCAGCGGCATCTGCTCTTAATGTCCAGGTAATGCCGTTGGGAGAGGTCATGACGCGGTTGCCGGCGTTTGAATTACAAGCATAGCTAGATTGAGTGGCTATCCCACAGCCCACTGCTACGTAGGTGCCATTGCCGTAGGCTATGCCTGTCCACTGATTATCGGTACCAGAAGGGGTTGATTGCGAGGACCAATTTATACCATCAGTAGAAGTCCAGGCATAGTTGAATCCAGAGTTGTTCTCAGGACTTGTTACTGCCACAAACTTACCATTCGCGTAAACAATATCCCTAACGTAGTTAAAGGCGGCCCCGGGTCGTGATGTCCATGTGATGCCGTCGGGAGAGGTAAAGAGGTGTTGTACATAACCTACATCCTGTGTTGCCACAAAAATGCCAGCACCGTAGGCCACAGCACTTAAGTAAACCTCATTCGAGTATTCGGGAACCGTCCTCTGAGTCCAAGTGATGCCGTCGGGAGAGGTCTCAATACAACTTCCCGTGCCTCCTGATGTACCGTTCTCTTGACAATATCCGTTCACTGCCACGAATAGGCCGTTGCCGTAAGTGACGGCCCTCATGTTTTTAGCGGGCGTTGTTCTTATAATCCAATTTGCGGGAGGAAGTGGAGAAGCGGCAAGTGATGTAACTATTAACTCCCTTGCTACTCTATTCTTGTTTGTTGAGTCACAGTTTGAACCTCCAGCATCATAAATATTATACCCGGTTGAAGTAACTGTAACTTTCATAGGAGAAACAGTGTTATCTTTAAATATGGTAACTTTAGCGCAGCCTGTAGAAGAACTTCCGAGAGTCGGAATAAAATAACTGTAGGTGACTTTATTAGTATCTTGTGTGTAACTTACGGTATTAGAAACCCCAGCACATGTAACTGATGCAGTACGACCTACACCGTCGATTGGAAAATTTTTAGTAGAAAATTTATCATAAAACAATGCGCATTCAGCTCCAGTATCAGCTGCTACAAAAGCATTATTGGTATCCTTCGTGGACGTTCCGAATCTCGCTTCGTTTAAGGCAACACTTGAAACGCCAAGGGCTATTGCGAGCAATATACTTGCCAATGTAACAGCAAAAAGAATAACGAAGCCTTTATTTTTTTCTATATTTATTTTTGCTTTAGTTTTTACTGTTTTATGTTCTTCCATATTACTATTCTACCCAATTAAATAAATTTTCCGAAAAAACTTCGGTATAACTTCCAGATCCTTGCGTCCAGGAAACTGTCGAAGTAACTTTTACCTCATTCCCCCCGGCTATTGGTGTGATACTTATTTTACGCGTAAAAACAGTATTTTGCCAAAGATTATTATATCCATATTTCCCCGTAACCGAATCATACTTAAGTTGAGGACAAGGGCCTCCACAGGCAACTGGTGTAATAAGTGTAATTGCTTGATTCCTGCTATTATAATCTAGAGACTGGTCATCAAAATAACATCCGGTTGTTTGGCAAGACGCTCCGGTTAACTTTGTGTTGAATGTATTCCATCCGTTTTGTGCGCTAGTTACATCATAAAGCACATAAGTATCTCGCATATTTCTAATAAATTCTATCCCCTCTTGAGCTAGATAAGAAGCTGTTAACTTTGTCTTTGTGTAGTTAGTGCTTGCAATCCCACTTGAGAGTACTGCCATAACCGCCAAGAGAGAGGCAGAAAAAATCGAAATCGCTACGAGCGTTTCAACTAATGTAAATCCTTTTTTAAAGTTTTTGTTAAAATTATATTTCATTTTATATATCTACAACTCTCTGTGAAACGGAAGTCTGAATGGAAAATGGCGTAACAACATTTTTAATTGTTATAGTCCCCACTAGCTTAATACCTATTAGGGGTTGCTGGTTATCGGACGACCCTACCCCTGCGCCAAGAACTGAAAAGGGGTAAGCTGAAGTAATAACAACTTCATCGGGCGTCATCTGGACGAAAGCAGCTTGGACATAAGGACCAGTTGTAGCTCTAAAAATTTTTCCTGTATTATCAACATAGTATACCCACTGATCATCGTAGTTAGAAGTGACCCCTGAAGCAAATTCAAAGGCAACAGCCCATCCTGAGGTACAACTTTGGGGCTGACTTAATACTGGAGAAGAAGTTGATGTGATAGGTGGATCATTCTGCAAGACGCAGTGAAAATTTGAACCCGTTCTCATGTTTCTAGACATATCTTCCATTACGAAACTTAAGTTATCCATTATAGAGCGCATGTTTTGAGATTTCTGATGCAGAAGATTAGCATTCAAAAGTGCATTCATCCCAGCCAGAATAATAATTATAAAAAGAGCAATAGATATCATTGTCTCAATTATTGTGTACCCTCTTTTTTTGTTTATAGCGGTTCTCATTAATTTAGTTTATTTGTATTCTTCCTGAAGGATATATCTTAATAGCGGCTGTTAATCCTTTGGGCGAAAGGATAGTAATCTGAGCATATGAAACTGTCCCGCTGAAACCTGTAGAAGATTTTATTATTGCGGTTGAACTTGGTCTTATGAAACTTATCGTTAGGTCGTTTA
>JBDSTB010000015.1:0-4468 GCA_039928455.1 Minisyncoccota bacterium
GCCGAATGTGCCACTCGGCCACTCGAATAGGCAAGCTATTAAAACAAATTTATCAACAAAAATATATAGTTTTCAAGGGTCAAATTACAGATGTATTGTATCACAATATAAACAAAAAGTCAAGGTAAAATCCAGGTAAGATATATGGAAAGTTCAGCAAAATAGTGTAGAATGTAGGTTATGATTTTATCGATGATACTTACAGTGGTGGGGCTTTCTCTCTTTGAGGCAGTTTCTTCCGTTGATAACGCGATAATAAACGCTGAAGTATTAAACACTATGGGCAAGCGCGCAAGGCGCTGGTTTCTCACTTGGGGTATTTTCATTGCAGTATTTCTAGTTCGGGGACTTTTGCCATTTTTAATTATCTGGGCTTTTAATACTTCTCTTAGTCCAATGCAAGTTCTCTCGGCTGCCTGGTCTTCTGACCCACTAGTTCTTGAATCCATTGAAAAGTCGGCGCCTATACTGTTGGTTGCGGGCGGTGTATTTCTTTTATTTTTATTTTTGCACTGGCTTTTCCTTGAAGACAAGAAATTGGGCTTACCTCGCACGGAAAAATATTTTATGACAAAAGGGGTATGGTTTTACGCGATAGTTTCAATACTCCTCGCTGTTATTGCGTGGTTCGCACTCAAGGAGAGTAACTTGATGGGCTTCGGAGCGGTAGTGGGATCGAGCTTATTTTTCATTACTCACGGATTTAAACAAAATGCAGAAGAGCAAGAAAAGAAACTTCTCGGTGGAACAAGCTCTGACCTAAGTAAACTTTTCTTTTTGGAAATTATCGACACGACTTTTTCTATTGATGGTGTACTAGGAGCTTTTGCTTTCACGCTTTCGGTTCCTTTGATTTTACTTGGGAATGGCCTGGGGGCAATACTCGTGCGTCAATTGACTATCAGTAATATCGAAAATATTAAGAAATATGTTTATCTTAAAAACGGCGCAATGTATTCAATACTATTTTTGGGAATTGTAATGATACTCCATAGTTTTGGTGCGCATATTCCAGAATACGTGTCTCCTGTTTCTACTATAGCGATAATAGGATTTTTCTTCTTTAAATCTAAGCGAGAGTTAAAAACAAAATAAAAAATCCCTCCGGTGTTGAAGGGATTTTTTATTTTGTTTTTTATTTCTGTTGCTATTAGGCGTGCTTTAGGGGCGTAGAGTGATATTTCTTGTCAGCTCCAAGAATCTTTCTTACAAGGATCACTATTAAGAGAATCAATATTGCAAAGAATATCCACTGTAGTAATCCTGAAGGAAGAAAGCCAGTTCGTGCTGAGATTGCATTTGCAGAAAGGTTGCTTTCGTTTTCTGTGCTTTTGTTTACAGTAGTTGTAGTTCTGGTAGTAGATGCACCCTGAACTTCTCCTGTAGTGTCGTTGGTTGTGTTTACAGTTGAAGATGTTGTGGTAGCAGGAGCCGTATAGGTAGGTGCTGGACCAGTGTAAGTATTATATCCGTCATTAACTGGCACATTGATGAACTTGGTTGTGCCATATGGGGTAACCACTCCTGCCTGATCCGCATACGCTTGGAAGGGAAGTAATATAATCCCTAGAGCAAAAATAGCTAATAATTGTAAGCCAGAAACCCAAATATTTAGTTTTATATTGCTTATGTTATTCATGCTAGTAGTATAGCATATTACAAAATAAAAGTCAAGTGTGCCGGGAGAGGGACTCGAACCCTCAAGTCTTGCGACACTAGTTCCTAAGACTAGCGCGTATACCAATTCCGCCATCCCGGCAGTGTGCGTCCAGAAGGGATCGAACCTTCGACCTTATCCTTAAGAGGGATCTGCTCTACCAGCTGAGCTATGGACGCAAAAAATTCATAAATCACAAACAAGTGCCCGAGGTGGGGGTCGAACCCACATCCCTTGCGAGACACGATTTTAAGTCGTGCGCGTATACCAGTTCCGCCACTCGGGCATTTTAAAAAATACATTTCATATTTTTATCTTGCAAAATGCCCGAGTGTCGGCCTCTTCACTCTGTTCGGATGAAAAGCAAAGCAGTTTGCTTTTCATCCACTCGGGCAAATTATAATTTATTCCTATTCTTTTATCAAATAACTTTTCGCTTGCCCTGAGGCCTGGGGCGGAATTGAACCGCCGTATATTCCTTTTGCAGAGGAATGCCTTACCACTTGGCTACCAGGCCATTTTCATTTCTGAAGTTTAACCATTTCGGAGCAGTTCGTCAATTTTCTGCCTATTTTTCTCACCCATATCAATAGCAATGTCGATGAAAGGAATGATTTTTGTATTCATATTCTTTCGGAGATATTCTCTAAGCTCAGGTCTCTTTCTTTTTGCAAACAGAAGTGCAGTTTTTTCTTTGTCCACGGGAAGCACAGTAATATAAACAGTAGCACGTTTCAAATCAGGTGAAGTATCAGCGCTTGTTACTGTGATGAGAGAAGTTTTATTATTTTCTCTACTTAGGAATTCTGCAGTGAGTTCCTTTATAAAGTTAGCCACTTTTTCATTTCTTCCTGAATTTTTATCTGGCATATTTATTGTTGAGTTATAGAAAACAATTCGATGACATCTCCTGCGACAATTTCTATCTTGGATTCGATCATCATCCCGAATTCCTCGCCTTCATCTGCTGTACTAGTTTTCACTTTTCCTTTTTCGAGGTTAACTATTCTTCCCTTGCCTATCTCAAACTCTCTTCGCATTATTTTCACTATTCCATTTAAGACGATACTTCCTTCAACCACTTTTCCTCCGATAATCTGTCTCTCCTTTGTGCGACTAAAAGCTCGGATTATCTTTGCTCTCCCTGTGGTAAGTACTGTTTCAACTCTTGGACGTCTCTTTTCCATTTCTTCTTCTAGCCATTCTGACATCTTGTAAATAATATCGAAGAATGAAATAGTTATTTCTCTTTTTTGAGCAGTTTCTACTGCACTTTTATCTGTTTTCACATTAAATCCTATAACCATTGCGTGCTGTGCGCTGGTGATACTTTTGATATCAGATTCTGATATTGGACCAACGCCTTTTCCTATTATTCTAAATTCTGCGCCTTGGGATTCTGCTTTGGAGTTTATCTTTTCGACTTCTTTTTCAATAGCTTCCAGTGACCCAGAAACATCTGCTTTTATTAATACTGGAATAGTTTTTTTATTTGTGTCTGATTCCTTCATTGAAGACGGGGAGGAAGAGTTATTTTTCCCAGCTTTCCAGTCCTCAACTTCCTTTTGTGCGTCCTTTTTATTTTTAAATGACTTAAATTCTGCTCCCACTCTTGGCATTTTATCAAAACCAAATATTCTAATAGGGGAGGAAAACGTCGCAGAGTCCACTGGCTTTCCTATAAAGTTTTCTATCATGCGAGTTGAGCACATAGCATCTTCAACAACTACAGTCATTCCTTTACTTAAAGTCCCATCCTTGATAATGAGAGTTGAAAGTATTCCTTTCTTAGAATCAAGATTCGCCTCAATAACAAACCCAGTTGCATCCTTATCTGAGTCGCCGTCGAACGCATCCATTTCGGACATTATTAGAATCAATGACAATAAGTTATCGATTCCATCACCCGTCTTTGCAGAAATTTCTGCAAATGGAACTTTTCCTCCGAAATTTTCCAAATAAATTTCATTTTCAGCAAGCTCACCTTTTGTTTTTTCGATGTTCGCTCCCGGTTTGTCTATCTTATTGATTGCAACGATGAAGGGGAGATTTGCTTCTGCAATTGTTTTATAGGCTTCGACTGTTTGTGGCTTTACTCCGTCTTCAGCTGACACAACCAATATTGCAATATCGGCAATCCGCGTACCCCGCGCGCGCATCTTTGAGAAAGCTTCGTGCCCTGGAGTATCAAGGAAAGTTATCTTCTGGTCTACATTCTTTTCGTCTTTGTGAATAACTTCATATGCAGAAATATTTTGCGTTATACCTCCAGTTTCACCCTCTACAATATTTGTTTTTCTTATATAATCTAGAAGAGTTGATTTGCCATGGTCAATATGCCCAACAATAACAACTACTGGAGGCCTCGCCCGTAGGCCTATGGCCGAGGGGCGAACGGTTTTATTTAATTGTTGAGTTTTTTCTGACATATTTTTTTACCTACTTTACTTGCGCGCGCTTCAAAGCTTCTTTTTCTTCCTTCGTAAGTTCGTACTCAGATTTATTATTTACTATTGGTTTCGCAAAGATACTCATTCTTTCTCGGGCATACAAGCTAGAAAATACTACTCCGTCTCCATCTTCGTTTAGCATTCCTATCGCGAAACTCTGATTACTACCCTGATCAGCAAATGGATTAAATCTCACTGTTTCGAGTCCTCTAATGCTCTTTCTCAATTTGCCGTTAATACTCTTTAGCTCATTTTCGGTATCTTCTTTTGCAATATTTAATTTCTTTATATTGTCTTCCAATATTGTGATAGTTTCCTCTAGGTCCTTCGCCGCCTTACCAAGGAAAAATCTTTTTAAGCG
>JBDSTB010000016.1:0-1747 GCA_039928455.1 Minisyncoccota bacterium
CGTACAGGGGATATTGAAGAGGTAGGAGACGATACCCATCTTACTTTTTTTGAGATGCTTGGGAATTTTTCTTTTGGTGGATACGGAAGAAAAGAAGCCATAGAATACGCATATGAATTTATTACTAAAGAGCTTGGACTCAAAATCTCGTACGTTACTGTTTATAAAGGAGAAGGAATAGTACCAAAAGATATTGATTCAGAAGCAATTTGGAAAGACTTAGGGGTTGCAGATGTGCGACTAGACGGCAGTGATGTTTTTTGGGGTCCCACAGGTGACTCAGGACCATGCGGTCCTACGACGGAAATATATTGCAAAAATGGAGAGGGTAATGACGTAGAAATATGGAATATAGTCTTTAATGAATATTTTTGCAATGGATCACGAGAAAAATTAGACAAGGGAGAAGCAACTCTTAAAAAACTTCCCATTCTTGGGGTAGACACAGGTATGGGACTAGAGAGGTTACTCGCGACGGCGCAAAATAAAAAAAATGTTTACGACACTGATCTTTTTAATGGAGAGAAAACAATACGGGATCGGGTAATCACTGATCATATCAAGGCAGCCCTATTTATGATTACTGATGGAGCATTGCCTGGGAATACTGGGAGGGGTTACGTCTTACGAAGATTAATTCGTCGCGTGGTTAGATTCTCTACAAGTTCACTAGACGGAGAAATTTCCAAAATTAAAAAAATTTACAATGGAGTTTATAACCTAGACGATAAAGGAGAAATAGCAAAAGAAGAAAATAAATTTAGAGAAACATTGGCTAAAGGACTAAAAGAATTTGAAAAGGGAGTTGATCCTTTTGTTCTATTTACAACTTATGGTTTTCCCATAGAGCTTACCGAAGAGCTAGCAAAAGAGAAAGGATTAAAAATAGACCGCGAAGATTTTAATAAGAAAATGTCTGAACACCAGAAACTTTCTCAGACTTCTTCAGCTGGGATGTTTAAAGGTGGACTAGCTAATCATAATGAAGAAACTATTAAGCTTCATACTGCTCATCATTTGCTCTTGGCAGGCCTTAAGTTTGTAGTTAATGAAAATATAAAGCAGAGAGGGAGTAATATCACTGAAGAAAGATTGCGTATTGATTTCCTATGTGATTATAAGCTAACCGATGAAGAAAAGAAAAGTGTTGAAGAATTCGTTAATGATAAAATTAAAAGAGGATTAAATGTTATACGGAGAGAATTACCCCTTAAAGAAGCAGAAAAGCTCGGTGCTGAGATGGAGTTCGGTGCGAAATATCCAGAGATCGTTTCTGTGTACTTTATAGAAGATGAAAATGGTAATGCGATTTCAAAAGAATTCTGTGGTGGGCCCCACGTAACGAATACTAAAGAACTTGGCAAATTCAAAATTTCAAAAGAAGAAGCCGTTTCAGCAGGTGTGAGGAGAATCAAGGCTGTTTTTATCTAACTTTTTGATTGCCTTTAGTCTATTTGTGTTATAATTATTTCAATGGGAATTTTTTCAGCTCATAATGATAAAGAAAAGCTTGTATTAGTTTTTGATATTGGATCTTCTTCTGTCGGGGGAGCGTTGTTCTTTTTGGGAGAGACAGGAAGACCGCAGATAGTATTTTCTATTCGCGAACCCATTATTCTAGAATCGGATATTAACGTAGATAGATTTTTAATTCTCACACTAAAGGCGCTTGAGAGTGTAACTAGCAAGATATGTACGGCTGGAATTGGATCACCCGGTAAGATTTTCTGTATATTATCGTCCCCTT
>JBDSTB010000017.1:0-1994 GCA_039928455.1 Minisyncoccota bacterium
GGTGTTGGACACCCGAAAACTACCGGATCGCTTGTTTCTATTATTTGTTTTTGTATTAATCCAAATCATTTCCATTTTATTTTAAAGCAGGAAGTAGATGGTGGAATTTCAGAATTTTTTAAAAGATTATCAGGCGGCTATACCAACTATTTCAATTTAATTCACAAAAGGAGCGGGGCATTGTTCCAAGGGAGATTTAAGTCTAATTTGATTGATGAAGATGGATACTTTCTGAAGATCCGACCCTATGTTCACATGAATTACATGATGCATGAAATTCCAAAAACAAAAAAAGATTTAATTTTTTCAAGTGAAAAAGAATATGATGAAGGTGTTTTTACCATTGTTTCAAAAAAAGAAGCAAGAGAACTTCTGAATTTTTACGGAAGTAATAAAAACTTCAAAAATGAATGCTTAAATGTAATTTCTATGATTCGCGCTGAGAGGGGATTGACCTCTTTACTAGAAGAAGATTTACTTCCTTAATTTCCAGGTGTTGGACACCCGATAGAGGCGAGGACTGTCCTTGTTTACTCTCTTATATTTGTTATTATTTTTACTTATATTTCAGTTTGCTTCGAGTCAAAAATTTTGCTAGAATGTTTTTATGGATCCCGTAGTAGATTTTTAATTCGATTATGTTCTACGTATATATCCTGCAAAGCAAGCTAAATAAGGAGTTATATATAGGTTATACAGCTGACCTTAAGAAAAGAGTAGGAGAACATAATCAAGGGTTAAATTTTTCTACAAAACGATATATGCCATGGAAGCTAATTTATTACGAAGCTTGCCTAGAGAGTTCAGATGGTAGACGAAGAGAAAAATATTTAAAAACGACGCAAGGAGGAAGATTGATAAAACGCAGAATGAAAGATTATATTTATAAGTCGAAAAATTTAACAAATTAAAAATTCACTATAGGATGGAAAATAACGATATACACAATACAGAAGAAAATAAGAAAGATCTCAGGGATGACAAGATGGATGAGAAAATTGATGATAACGCCGTGGTTGAACTAATGAAAGAACCAAAGGTAAATCTAACGGAGCCTTCAGTAAAGAAGAAGCTTATTCTCCTGGGAGTTATAGTACTGGTAGTTGTAGGTGGGCTCATTTACGCAACGTCCAGGGTATACAAGGAGCCAGTAGTAGTGGAGGGATGTAAATCAGGAGACCAGTTCAGCGAAACTTCAGGAAAACCATGTAGCGGTGAGGTGTTAACAACTTGCCAACCAGGAGAACTCTTCGACAGGAGCAACGGTGAGCCATGCATAGGGGTAGAAGATCAGAATGCATTACCTACAACAGGATACGAAGCAGCTCTTAAAGCATACGAAGGGAAGAGCGTTCTCTTTGACGCAGCGTGCGCGCCTACTCCCAAGTCGCTTTCACTTTCCACAGGAGCGAAAGTATTGCTTGTAAATAATTCTAAAAAGAATATGGAATTAGTTGCGCAGGGGATAAAAGGAAGTCTGCTACCATATCACTTCATGGTGAGTTCATTCTCAACTGCTGGAGAATTTCCAGTGACATGTAACGGAAAGGTAAGTTCTGCGACAATCAGCGTAAAATAAATAATGAAGAATCCTATATCTCACATTGTGGGGGACGTAGCGCTAATAATTATACTTATTGCGTTTGGAGTCTTCGGAGTTATTAAATATATTGATTACAAGTTTTCTCTAATTACGAAACAAACAGAGATCTCGAATACGACGCTTGTCGCGACAGATCGCGCTCTCGACAATAAAGTGAAAGATCTAGCGAATATCGTATCAATAACGCTAACAGAAGAGCAGTCAAAAAATAATACATTCAAAGATACGCTCAATGGAATAACAGATACAGTTGCAACTCTGGAGAAATTAAGTAACACCGACCCGGAACTTCTTAAAAAATATTCAAAGGTTTATTTTTTAAACGAGCATTACGTCCCTCTTTCTCTGCGCACAATTGATTCTGAATATTTAAATTTGAAGGCTAGCAATA
>JBDSTB010000018.1:0-2021 GCA_039928455.1 Minisyncoccota bacterium
CCTTTGCCACCGCGAGCAAGTAAATTCTGACATTGCGCCATATTTAGTGCTGCTAGGCATTCTACGTCAGTTGCGTCTGGTCGGACAAACAGTAAATTCTCTCGGATGGTTCCTGCGAAAAGCTGAGTGTCTTGCGTAACAAAGCCTATTTGCTTTCTTACCTCCTCTTTATCTACATCTGTAAACGGAACGTTGTTATAGCAAATTTGACCTTCTGTGGGGGTATATAGGCCAACAAGGAGCTTCACTAGTGAGGTTTTACCTGATCCAGAGGGCCCGACGAAAGCGATGGTTTGGCCAACTTTAACATTAAAAGAAATACCTGAAAGCGCCATGTCTTGACCAGAGTTATATTTAAAGGAAACATTTTTAAGTTCAAGCTCTTCTACTTTACCAATGTGCACTGGATTCGTCGCAACAACTTCTTTCGGTGTGTGCATGAGCTTCTGGAAATTCGCAAGCGATGCTTCTGCTTCTCTGTAAGTATTGATTATGGTTCCTAATTCTTGAAGTGGTCCGAAAATAAAGAAAGAATAAATAAACAATGAGAAAAATTCTCCAAATGTTATGATTTTGGCAAAAATTAAATAAAGCAGAAAAAATAAAATACTACTTCGAATAAAATTAATCGCGGTACCCTGAATGAAGCTAAGACTGCGCAAGTAGCGAAGTTTTTTAAGTTCCAGTCTTAGTATCTTGTTGGTGGTCGCATTTAACCTGTTTATTTCTTGCCCTGCAAGTCCAAGACTTTTCACGACTTCTATGTTTCGTAGAGACTCCGTAGTCGCTCCAGCAAGTGCAGTTGTTTCGGCGACGATTACGGTCTGAATGTTTTTAATTTTCTTTGACAGAAGAACACTCAGTCCGCCTATTATTGGAATCGTTGAGAAATAGACAACAGCAATTGGCCAGTAAATATTAATTGCGTAAATAGCAACAAAAATAAATCCGACAAGTGAAATAAAAAGTACGTTTACAAGAGCGGCAATCAATTTCTCCATGTCAATCCTTACTTTCTGAAGCTTACCGAGAGTTTCTCCGCTTCGCTCATCTTCGAACACATTATAAGGAAGTGAAAGCGCGTGCGAAATTCCATCTTTATAAATATCAGCTCCGACTCTCTGCGTCATTCCGTTTAAGAAATAATCTTGGAAATTTTTTGCAACTCTAGATACGAAAGCGACTCCAATAATAGCTAGGAGCAAAAGCCCAACACCTTTGAAGAATTCTATTTTAGTATAGAGATCCGGATGGGTTGCATACTTATCTATAACAAACCTGAAAATATAAGGGTCCAATAGCGAAAAAATCTGGTTTATTGCAGCCAGAATTAAAACAACAACACCCATCTTCCAATATTTCCTTACGTAACTATAAAAAATACTCATATGTAGCCTAGTATTATAACATAAAATTAATATGATTTCTTGGCTGAGATTAAGGCTAACTTTTGCGTACGAGTCATTCTTTTTAATTCGGCTTCTCGTGATCTTGCTTTACTATAAGCGCGAACTCTTTCCGAATAAACAAGCACAACAGGCCGGCGAATCTTGGTATAATGCGCACCTGATTTTAAAGTATTGTGCGCTAATAATCTTTTTTCAAGATTATTTGTACTCCCTACATAGAGAGTTCTATCTTTGCATTTTAAAATGTAAACAAAATACATGGTTAAGAAATTATACTACTTTGAACACTAAAAACTATTATTTATATAAATGAAAATCGCCCAACAAGACAAGTCGAGTGACTTTCATTGTTGAGCGATTGATTATGCGCACGACGAACAGTGCTGGCTGAGTCGGAGGACGCGTCTTTGAAGAAATTCCTCTTCAGCTCGAACTCTTTCCAGGCATGGCATAACGAATTCAGCCAATGGTCCAAGCTCATCTGAAGTCTTGGCGGCGGCCTCCAGCTTGATTCGCTCTACGGTTTTATTGTTGAGTTTATCAAGAGCTCTTGACATCCGCTTCAACTTTACCCATTCACTTAACATTACTCCCCCTTTTTACGTGATACCC
>JBDSTB010000019.1:0-4583 GCA_039928455.1 Minisyncoccota bacterium
GAGATGTTAAGTAAGTGGTTTTTATATATTTTTTCTTTGTAGGGCTTGAGTCTCACTACTTTTACTTTTTTCCCAGCCAGGGACAGATCCCTTTTTAAGTTTTTTATATAAGCTCTCTGGTCATAACCGAGAGCGATAACATCCGGTGACTCTTTGATGATATGGGGGATGTGTTTCGACACTCCGCCATATACAACTTTATCAACAATATTACACCTTTCAATTAATTTTTTTCTTTTTCTTTCATCTAAAAAAGAATGTCTACCTTTTATTTTTTTTACATTTTTATCTCTCGCAATTGAGACAATTAGGTACGGATTTTTAGCCAATTTTCTCGCTTGCTTAAAGAAATCTAGGTGCCCAGGGTGTAATCCATCGAAGGTCCCAAAGGCCATTATTTTAGTCTGTAATTTTCTATCGGACATTGGGTCATTATAGCAAAATTCTAAAGGATTATTTAGCGTGTGTATTGACGAGCGGCAAATAGGTTTCTGTTATGATAATTTTTTAGATATAAACTTGCGTAGGAGAGCCAAAGAAAAGTATAATAGACGAAATATGATGATAACAATTACTAAAAGAGACGGGACTAAAGCACCCTTCAATGCAGATCGCATCAATAAATCTATAGAGCGAGCATGCTACGGGATTGCAGACCCAATTAGTAAAGTTATTCAGATTGCTACAGAGACAAGACTCACACTTTACGATGGAATCACCACAGAAGAACTAGACGCTGCAACCATCAATGCGGCACTACAGAATACTCAGTACGGTGGAGAATTTGATAAAATTGCAACTCGCCTTCTACTGAAAGTTATTTACAAAAAAGTAATTGGGGACTACGACAACGAAGAGAGTAAAACTATTACGGAAGCAGAATTTGTAAAGTTGCACAGCTCTCACTTCAAAGAATATGTACTTGAGGCAGCAAATAAGGGATTACTCGACAAAAGAATGGCGACTACTTTTGATTTGGAGGATTTAGCCGCAGAATTAAAAATAGAAAACGACGAACTCTATAAATATTCAGGACTCTCAACAATGCAGAACAGATACTTGATGAAGGACGAACGCCAAGCTCCGATCGAGACTCCACAATATTTTTGGATGCGTGTTGCTATGGGAATGTCGCTCAACGAAGAAAATCCTAACGAGTGGGCAAAGAAATTTTATAACAAAATGTCCAAACTCGAATATCTTTCCGCTGGATCATCGAACATCGGAGCAGGCACACCCAACCCAAAACTTTCAAACTGCTTCCTCATGGAAATTCATGACGACATGGAGCACATAGGTAAGACCGTTTCAGATGTTTTACTTCTTTCTAAGGCTACTGGTGGTATCGGTCTTTCTGTTACAAAGCTTCGCGCGGAAGGATCAATTCTAAAAACAAACAATACTGTCTCTTCAGGCCCAGTTCCATTCATGCACATTATTGACTCCGCAGTTCGGGCGGTTCAAAGAGGTGGAAAAAAGAAGGGCGCACTTTGCTTCTACATGGAAAATTGGCACTTAAACTTCCAAGACTTCTTAGACCTAAAGCAAAACAATGGAGATGATTACCGAAGAGCAAGAACTGCCAACACAGCTGTCTTTATTTCGGATGAATTTATGAAGAGAGTAATTGAAGGCGATGAATGGTATCTATTTGACCCAAATGAAGTTAAAGACCTAAACGAGCTTGTAGGTAAAGAGTTTTCTGTCAGATACAACCACTACGTACAGATGGCAAAGGAAGGAAAAATGAAAATGTATTCTGTAATGCCAGCACGCCAACAATACAAGAACATACTAATATCCCTTGAGACAACCTCCCACCCGTGGCTGACATGGAAGGATGCAATAAACATGAGGGCGCTTAATAACAACACGGGAACTATCCACTGCTCCAACTTATGCACAGAGGTTACTCTTCCAACTGATAGAGAAAACGTTGCCGTTTGCAATCTTGTTTCAATCAACATGGCTCGCCACATTGTCAGTAGTCCTTCTGGTGCGCAAGTTGACTGGCACAGATTAGAAGAGTCCGTCAGACTTGCAACTCGCCAGCTTGATAATCTCGTTGATATCAATTCCCTTCCAATTCCCGAGGCAAGGAATGCCGACAACTCAAACAGAGCTGTAGGATTAGGACTTATGGGATTCGCAGATTCAATCGAGCAACTTGGCTACTCTTACGAAGATACAGGTGCAGCGGATTTCGCGGATCAAGTTTTTGAATTTATTTCTTACATGTCTATCGACGAATCAGCTAATCTTGCTCAGGAGAGAGATTCTTACAAAAATTTCAAGGGCTCGGGATGGTCAAAGGGTGAAGTACCAATTGACACTGTTGCAAAATTAGAGAAAGATCGAGGACGAGAACTAACTGTGAAAAAAGGTTCAGTGAAACTTTTACCAGAACTTGATTGGGATACTCTTAGGGGAAAGGTGAAGAGAGGAATGCGAAATGCAACACTCCTTGCTATTGCACCGAATGCAAATATTGGACTAGTCGCCGGCACGAGCCCAGGAATCGATCCTAGATTTACTCAAATGTTTTCTAGAAATAAAATTTCAGGTAAGTACTTGGAGGTAAATCCGAACATGATGGAAGCCCTTCAGAAAGAAAATCTCTGGGAGAAGACTCGAGAAACGATTCTTGAAAATCATGGAGACATTGAATCAATTGAAGAAATCCCAGATCATATTAAAAAGATTTACAAAACATCTTTCTCTGTATCCCCTTACGCTTATATTGAAGTAGCTGCTCGTGCCCAGAAGTGGGTGGACATGGGAATTTCAAGAAATATGTATCTCGAAATTAGAGACATAAATGAGATAATGAATATTTACACTTCTGCTTGGGATAAAGGCTTGAAGACAACATATTACCTGCACATGAAACCTCGACACTCTGCAGAGCAGTCAACTACAAGCGTAAATAAGGCTCAGGCACTAGGTAAAAGAGGTTTCGCTGTACTAAGAGACAAAGAAGCTCCAAAAGAACAAGTTACAGTCGCAGAAATAAAAGAAGAAATAGCTCCGATCCCAGAGATGGTTAACGTTATGCCTTCACCACTTCAGAATGAAGCGGTACTTACTACTTCGGCAGTAAACATTGAGGAGGATCCACAGGAAAAATTCTTGTGCGAGAGCTGCCAGTAATTATAATTTTAATATTGAATAATATATGATTTTAGGAAAAGCCTCACCAACGGATATGAATTTGCATCCCATGCATTACAAATGGGCTTACGAACTGTACAACCAAGCCGTACGAAATAGCTGGTTCCCTCACGAAATTCCGCTCGGTGAAGACATAGCAGACTGGAAGAAAATGACCGAGGATGAGAAGCACGCAGTCGAATTTCTGATGGCGTTTTTCAATCCAACTGAACTTATCGTAAATAGATCCTTAGCACTAGGAATATATCCTTACTTGAAATCTCCAGAATGCCATCTCTATATCGCCAAGCAAATGTTTGAGGAGGCAAACCATTGCGTGGCATTCGAATATGTACTTGAAACTTTTCCGTTAGACCGAGATCGCGTCTATGGTGTTCATCTTAAAATCGAATCCATAGTGAAAAAAGAAAATTTTGTAAATAAATACTTGATTAGGATGACTGAAGACAACTTAGATATTGAAACTTCTGATGGTAAAAAGGATTTCTTGAGAAACTTAGTTGCTACAAATATTGTCATGGAAGGAACCTGGTTTTATTCCGGTTTTATGGTGGCATTATCTTTTCGTCAGAGAAATCAGCTTCGTAACTTAGGCTCCATGATAAACTGGGTGCTTCGCGATGAATCTTTACACTTAAAATTTGGTATTCAACTTATTCATACCGTACTTGAGGAGAATCCGGATTTGCTCACAGCTGAATTCGCCGAAGAAATAAGAAATATAATTATTGAAGGAGTAGAACTTGAAGTTAATTACAATAAAGACATGTTCCCGAAAGGAATACTCGGCCTAAACGCAGACTATGTGAACCAGTACGTTCAGTACGTTGCGGACAGAAGACTCGAAGAGCTAGGACTTGAACCCCATTTCAATGTCACCAATCCGGCAAAGTGGATGTCTACCGCCACAGATGTGTTCGAGCTTGTTAACTTCTTTGAACAGCAAAATACTTCTTATGAGGTAGATGCTCATGGCCACAAACAAGAGGAGAAAAAGGACGACAAAAAAGAAGAAGAGTAATTTTATTTTATTTTCTTATTTTTGTATTCTATAAATTCGCCCGCCATTATCTCAATCTGATCGGCTTTTCTAAGATTTTTGATTGCTCTTTTGGACAAGATGTCGTGATGTTTAATTTTATCTAATTCATCATCTACCCCCCATAAATCACCGCCTTCTAGCATCCAGTCTTTCTCAAAAATATTTAAATTGAGTAAATCCGAATACTGTCTGAGTGTTTTCTTGCCATTGTTCAAGAAATATTCATGGAAATATGACATGGCAAGCTCACGAATATTTTTATAAACTGGTTCGCGATACCTTAGCACCGCATGATTTGTTTTCGATAAGGCACCCCATAACCCATTAATTTTAAATGGTGCAACGACATGATCATAGTCATCTTTAGTTG
>JBDSTB010000020.1:0-14736 GCA_039928455.1 Minisyncoccota bacterium
GAAGTTCCAACTCCAGAAAAACTGCGAGATATTTTTACATACCATTTATGCGAAGTTGAAGGAATAGAAAAGTTTGCAGGAGCGGCAGAATCGACAAGCGATACAATTTTTGATATAAACATTCTACCCAATCGCGCTCACGACCTATTAAGCCATCAAGGTATCGCGCGCGAGCTGGCGTCTCTTTTAAATATTCCTTATGTCGATCCAATTCCTAAATATAAAACTCCAGAATCTCATCCGACTAAATTGATTAAAGAAATCAAAAGTTCTAAGTGCCGAAGGTATATGGGGAGAGTAATAAGAAATATAAAAGTTGGACCTTCTCCAGAATGGGTTGTGAAGCATTTAGAATCTATCGGCCAGCGAAGCATAAACAATATAGTAGATGCAACTAACATAACAATGTACGACTGTGGTCAGCCTGCTCACGTCTTCGATTTGGCGAAAGTTAAAAATCTTAAATTAGAAGTTCGTAATGCCTTGCCGGGGGAGAAGATAATTCTGCTTGGCGGAGAAGAAAAAACGCTAGATGAATCAATGATGGTCATTGCGGACGATATGGGAAATGCTTTAGACATCGCTGGGATTAAAGGAGGAAATTATGCCGAGCTAACAAATGAGACCAAAGACATAATTCTTGAATGCGCGAATTTTGATCCAACAAGTGTCAGGAAAACTGCGCAAGCTTTAAATATTTTTACTGATGCTAGAAAGAGGTTTGAAAACGATCTATCTCCAGAATTTGCTTCTCTCGGGATGACTGAGCTGTCTGCGCTTATTTATGAAATGTGCCCTGATGCAATTTTCGAAGATATTGTGGATGTTTATCCTACTAGACAAGAAGAGAGGAAACTTTCTTTCTCGGTCGAAAGGATGTCGAGTATTTTAGGTTCAGAAGTTTCTGGCGGGGAGATCAAAGAAATTCTAAAAAGATATAATTTTGTGTATAAAAATGATGAGGGAAGATTTGAAATTGAGGTTCCCCAAAAAAGGTTAGACCTTGTTATAGAGGAAGATATGGCAGAGGAGATAGGTAGAGTAATAGGCTACGATAAAGTGAATCCCAAACTACCAAAGATTAATTTTACCCTAAACGTAAATGAAACTTATGCAAAAATTAGATGGGCAAGAAATAAATTACTAAATGAAGGATATTCAGAGGTAGTTACATATACATTTACCAATAAAGGCGAAGTCGAAGTGGAGAAGAGCGCATCAGACAAGAAATTCCTCAGAACAAATTTATCAGATGGACTCAAAGAGAGTTTAAAGTTAAATAAAATAAACGCACCGCTTTTGGGAACGGAAGAAGTTAAAGTTTTTGAAATAGGAACGATTTTTAAAAAAGACAAAGAAGAAATTCACATTGGGTGGGGAAACAAAAAAGAAGTAAAAGAAATGAGTCTAGAAGAATACGCTTCGCAAGATAAGGATTTTCTCGGGTCCTCGGAAACAATCCCCAGACCGCAAGAAAATCCTTATCTTGCTACGCACAAGTTTGCTATGTGGTCATTGTTTCCATTTATTTCAAGAGATGTAGCGGTATGGGTGCCGGAAGATGTAATGAGTCAGTCGGTCCTGAAAATAATTAAGGAAAATATGGGTGATATGGTGGTAAAAGGGCCAGATCTTTTCGATGAATTTAAGAAAGACGGGAAAGTTTCTTATGCGTTTCGGCTTGTTTTCCAGGCATATGATCGAACCCTGACGGACGAAGAGGTGAATGAGGTAATGAATTTAATTCATAAAAAAATTACTGAAAACGAAAACTGGCAAGTAAGGTAAGGGTGAAACTAGACATTTGCTATTTACTTTTAAAAATATAAGTATATACTTTTTCGATATGTTCTTGAACGTGAGCTTCTGGGTTAAAAGCCCCTCATGTTCGCAAAAAGTTTTGCTGAGGAAAAGATCTTGTCGCAAAAAAACTTACTCGAGTCGCACGTAGGAGCGCACGAAATCGGGCAAGGACATCTGCCGCCCTGCAGACGCACCCCCTTTCCAGATGAGGTGGAAAAGGTGAATGCTCGACAGCACGGCAAAGAGGGCGTGGAAAATCAGTCGTCTGGAAAGTCAACGGAAGGGCAGTAGTCCAACTCTTTACCTCAACACGGAGTTGCCTATAAAATTAGGCTAATACAGACTCGACATTCAGATCACCTGTTTTGTAACCCCCACAGGTCAAGAAACAATGTGCGAAGACCCAGGCAGGGCAGAGGAGAGGACTCACAGGCTCGGAGTCACCAACAGTCTGGACGTTGTCCAGAAGATTCTGACGGAGCTGTTGTCCGATGACGATAGCCCCGAGAAGCGCGATCGCGACGAGCGCAACGAGCACAATCGCGCTCAAAGAGGTTTTGCTGGGACGCCGGGCGTAATGATGTCGCCCAATGTTCCAAAGGAGGAATCTCTCCCGCATTAATGCGGGGATACGATCAAAGCGGAAAGCTGTGCGGACGACCAGAATTCATGGTCGTCCGCTTTATTATTTTCACTCGATTATTTGCTGGCAAACGCTTATTATTTCTGATATAATAGCCCCACATGGCTAAAGAAAAAGACTCAAAAAGTGCAAAGGAGGGAGACTCAAAAGGGCATCATTATGATGCCTCTGACATTTCTGTTTTGGAGGGCTTGGAGCCCGTTAGACGACGTCCAGGAATGTACATTGGTACAACTGGACCCGAGGGAATGCACCACCTAGTGTGGGAGATTTTCGACAACTCTCGCGATGAAGCGATGGGAGGATTTTGTAACGAGATTGAAGTAGTTTTACTTCCTGACAACAGCATCAGAGTAGCAGATAACGGCCGAGGCATACCAGTAGATATTCACAAAAAGACAAAAGTTTCTGCGCTAGAGACTGTAATGACCACGCTTCATGCAGGGGGTAAATTCGGAGGAGAGGGATATAAAGTTTCCGGTGGTCTTCATGGAGTGGGAGCATCTGTTGTAAACGCTCTTTCTATTTTTTGCAAAGCAGAAGTTGCACGTGACGGGGGTAGATATGTACAGGAATATTCCCAAGGAAAGAAAAAGTCAGCTGTGAAGAAAGTTAGTTCTTCAAAGCTTCACGGCACAATAATAACTTTCGAACCAGATCAGGAAATTTTCAAAGATTTAAAATTTGATTGGACTACAATTGTTAACCATATTCGTCAGCAAGCATACTTGGTTAAAGGTTTAAAAATTACAATCATTGATGCACGTACCTATGATGCAAAGGCGGACGGCAAGAAAGACATAAAGCTAGACGATAAAGTTTTCTATTTTAGAGAATTAGGACTTGAACTTCCATCCACGTCTTTCTATTTTGAAGGAGGTCTTATTTCTTTAATAAAATATTACAATAAATTTCAGAAGCCGATTCAAGACACTATTTTTTATGTGGATAAAGAACAAGACGGCGTTGGAGTAGAAATTGCTCTCCAGTATGTGGATGACATTGTTGATAGAATAATTCCTTTTGCGAATAATATTCACACACCAGAAGGCGGTACACACGTTACGGGTTTCAAAACGGCTTTAACAAGAACGCTCAATACATACTGCAAGAAAAATGAAATGATGAAGGAGTCTGAAGGGGGATTCACAGGGGAAGATGTACTTGAGGGTCTTACCGTTGCGATTTCTGTAAAGCTCCGAGAAATACAGTTTGAGGGCCAGACTAAGGCTAAATTGGGAAGCATGGAAGCCCAGGGAGCTGTTGCGACTATCTTCGGTGAGGCTTTTAATAACTTTCTAGAAGAGAACCCAGACAATGCTAAAGTTATAATTAACAAGTCAATTTTGGCCCTAAAGGCACGTAAGGCGGCTAAAGCAGCCAAAGATTCAATATTACGTAAAGGAGCGCTAGAAGGCATGACACTGCCGGGCAAGCTTGCGGACTGCCAGACCAAGGATGCGTCCGAGTCAGAACTATTCTTGGTAGAGGGAGATTCTGCGGGAGGAAGTGCTAAACAGGGAAGAGACAGAAGAACTCAAGCCATACTTCCGCTTCGCGGAAAAATTTTAAATGTTGAACGTGCGCGAATAGACAAGATGCTTGCTTCTAAAGAAGTGAAGTCACTTGTTATTGCGATGGGAACATCCATAGGGGACACTTTTGACATTGAGAAGATGCGATATCACAAAATAATTATTGCAACGGATGCTGACGTGGACGGATCTCACATCAGAACTCTATTGCTTACACTTTTCTACAGATACTTTAGGCAGGTTATTGACGCAGGATATATTTATATTGCTCAACCACCACTTTATAAAATCAAAAAGGGAAAGGAAATTTCTTATGCTTATACCGATGATGAAAAATTAAAAATTGTTGGCAAAGATGCTGACGTGAGCGAAATTCAAGAAGTTGATACCGGAGAGCAAAATCTCGAGGCCGAAGGTTCTGAGCCTGTTGAAGGAGAAGAAGAAAAGCAAAAGAAATCAAACAAGATTCATATACAACGCTTCAAGGGTCTCGGTGAAATGAATCCAGAAGAATTATGGGAGACGACAATGGATCCGAAAAACCGCGTACTTAAAAAAGTAAGCATAGACGACGCAGAAGAAGCAAACAAAATCTTCGACATACTCATGGGAAGTGAAGTTCCTCCTCGAAAATCTTTTATTCAATCTAATGCTAAGCTAGCTGAGATAGATATATAAATTATGCCTGAGTACTTAATTATTTTGTTAATTATACTCTTAGCCACGATTGCCATTGAATACAAATACGATATTCACCTTTACCATTCTAGGAAGGAGCGATTTATTGTAGTTTTACATATTTTTTTACTTGGAATGCTTTGGGATTACTTTGCAGTATATCGCCATCACTGGATTTTTCCTGGAGACGGTCTTATTGGAATAAGAATTTATGGTTTACCAATAGAAGAATTTTTATTTTTCTTAATTGTTCCTTATTTCGCTTTAGTAGTATATAAATTTTATGATCAAAGGCTTAACTAAATTAGTGGGCTTCTGTAGATGCTGCATGTTCAGGAGCAGTAGCGGAGGCTGGTTTATTTGGCACAACGACAACCGCTACACAGTAAGCAACTAGCGCAGGAAAGACGGCCGTAAGTACTGCAAGGAGTAGATAAGCAACCTTAAGTAGTGTTGGGTCTGTATTATAATATTCTCCAACTCCACCCAAAACCCCGGATATAACTTTGTTTGTACTGCTTTTGTATAACTTTTTCATATTTTTATCCTAACATGGAGGATTATTGAGGACAAGAAGTTTCATTCTCAGCCAGCGATATTGCCACATTTGAAAAACCTTTGGAGTCAACACACCATCCAGCAGATGGTACAGAAGGATTTTTTAAAGATGAAATTGCAGCCCATGAGTTTGAACTTTCATGGCAAACGACTGAATTTAGATCACCATTTCTGCTGTAGGAGAAAGTTCCGGAAGTGGGCAGGTTATTTTTAGATAGCATTTGTGCCGCATGTTTTATTCCCGACAAAATACCATCTTTTTGAGTGCAAATTCCTAAAAAGGTTTGATTTTTATCAAAATATTTCTTAGAAATTAGTTCTTGAGAACCTCTCATGTCTGCTTTAATCACAGCATCCGTTCCTTTACATCGTGCAGAATTTAAAGATGCTTGGGCCATTGTACAAAACAAAAAAACAAGAATTGATAAAACAAGCAAACTCCAAGTTATTTTTTTAATATGCTTATCCCATTTTATTCCTATTAACAATATTAATATGGAAATTGCCAGACAAATTTTGAGCGACATATAAGGATAATCATCGCTACAAGCATTTACCATTAAAATAATCCAACGCATTAAAAGTAGAAAAATCAAATTTATTAAAACAAAAATAAACCGCCACTTGAGATTTACTATTTTTTGTTTTAATATTTCCATTTTATTTCTTTAACTTTATTTCTTTTAATAATTTTTCGACTAACTCTTCTTTTGAAACTTGGCCAAGCTGCCCATTGTCCCGTGATTCAAGAGTTACTTTCGAAGCTTCAATTTCCTTGTCCCCAATTACTATCCAATAAGGAAGCTTATTATTTTTTGCATCTCGGACCTTTGTTCCCAAGTTTTCATCTTTATCATCTAGCTCTGCACGAATATTATTTTCCCTTAGCATTTCATAAACCTCCTTCGCATACTCATTGTGATTTGTACGGACTGGTATAATTTTTACTTGTACTGGTGAAAGCCAAAGAGGGAAGTTGCCCGCAACATGCTCAATCAATACGGACATAAATCTCTCAATTGATCCCATTATGGCAGCATGAATCATAACTATACGTTCCTGCTCTCCCTTTTCATTTATACAAAATAAATCGAACCGCTCGGGTTGGTTCATATCGAGCTGGATTGTGGCAACTTGATGTTCTCGCCCTATTGCGTCTTTGGCCATGAAATCAATCTTTGGACCATAGAATGCTGCTTCTCCAAGAGCTTCAATATGAGTTTCACCATTTTTTTTAATTATTTCTCTTAGTGATTTCTCAGAATTTACCCATACTTCTTCTGTTCCTAAATATGCAGCCATATTTTCAGGATCATGAAGTGAAAGTCGCGGCACAAGGGAGAATCCAAAAGATCCATAAAAAGCTTTAACGATTTTGTAAATTTTCTCCATCTCTACACTTGCGTCAGAGAGTCTGCAGAAAACATGAGCATCGTCTTGAGTTATGGACCTTACTCTTGTCAGCCCCCCAAGCTCACCGCTCTGTTCGTCTCGGTAGACTTTAGTAGTTGAAGCATAACGCTGAGGGAGCTCTCTATAACTCCACTGTTTCCTATTATAAATTTGCGCATGATGCGGACAATTCATCGGCTTCATGGCAAAAAGATGCTCTTCACGTGTATTTATTTTAAATAAATCATTTTCAAACTTTTCCCAGTGACCGGAAGTTTCATAGAGTTCTTTTCTGGTTATGTGAGGGATATCTACTCTTTCGTATCCTACAGCCTTTCTTAAATCCCACACAAAGCCATCGAGTAGATCACGCACGATTGTGCCCTTGGGGGTAAAGAGGGGAAGTCCGGCACCAACCAAGTCCGAAAAAGTAAAAAGGTCTAATTCTTTTCCTAACTTTTTATGGTCTCTTAATTTTGCTTCTTCCTGCTGTTTTACGTATGCATCTAGCTCATCTTTAGTTTCAAATGCCAGACCGTAAATACGTGTGAGCATTTTATTTTTCTCATCTCCTCGCCAGTATGCTCCTGCTACACGCTCGAGCTTGAACGCGTCTGGGCTGATTTCTTTCGCCGGATTTTCTAAATGTCCACCTCGGCAGAGATCTGTAAATCCTCCGCAAGTATAGGTTGTTATTTTTTCTCCTCGCTCAGCAATTTCATTGATGAGTTCTGCTTTATATTCATTATTGAAAAATTTAAGAGCCTCGTCCTTATTAATTTCTTTATGCTCCCAGCTAGTCCAGCTGGCGAGCCTTTTTTTCATTACTTTTTCAATTTTAGATAAGTCTGCATCGTTTACTTTTTCACCCAAGAAATCTATATCGTAGTAGAACCCGTTATCTATAGCAGGGCCAAGCGTGAGCTTTATGTTATTAAACTTATATATTTCTCCAATTGAAGCGGCGAGGAGGTGTGCCAGTGTGTGCCTCATATTGTGCAATTTGTCTGCTTTTTCCATGACTCAACAATATCACATTTTTGTCTTTTCCAACAGTTATTTTTCGCTTATTTTGCAATTCTACGCTTGTATGCTAGGATGAATTCATATGGTAGTTCGAATGAGGCATACAAAATCGCATACGAAAAACAGGCGCTCACATCATGCGCTTCTGAGCACTAGTTTTGCAAAATGTTTAAACTGCAAAGCTCTTAAGAGACGGCACACAATATGTTCTTCTTGTGGATATTATCGAGGCAAGAAAGTACTTGATTTAGTTAAAAAGACTGAAAAGAAGCAGAAGAAAGCGAAAGCGAAGAAGGTTGAAGCGGGGAAGTAGTTTATAAAGTATTAAAGTTATAAAGTTTGTAAAGTTGTAGAATTTAATTTCTCTTAACTTTATGAACTTTAGGACTTTCAACTAGCTCATGGCAAATAGGCACCTTTCAAGATCAATAGTACTTCAGACACTCTTTGAGTGGGATTTTATGCCGGACGGAAGCGAGCGCAAAGAGCTCACCACAGAAGAATTAAAAGTAATATTAGACAGAAATCTAAAAGAATTTGCGCCCGGGCTTGAAGACGATCAATTCGTTTTTTTGCTATTAGAAGGTGTTCTTAAAAAGCACAAAACTATAGATGCAATAATTGAAAAAGCTGCCCCCGACTGGCCGATAAGCAAGATTTCGATTGTAGATAGAAATATTTTACGCATTGGACTCTACGAACTTCTCTTCGGTGACCGTGTGCAAGTGCCACCTAAGGTTGCTATTAATGAATCGATAGAACTCGCGAAAACTTTCGGGGGAGAAAATTCAGGAAAGTTTGTAAACGGAGTACTCGGCGCAGTCTATAAAGAAATAGGAGAACCAGGGAAAGATCATGCAAGCCACAGAAAGAATTATATTGATAATGCAATAGGGGCGGAGCCAGTTGATATTACCAAGCTTCCTGTTGAACATTTAGGAGGTGCGCTGGTATATGCGAAAGCCGACGGCAAGATATGGTTTGCATTAGTACACGATGTTTTCGGTTACTGGACGCTCTCAAAGGGCAAACTAGGAGCAGAGGAAAATATTGAAGAGGGAACAGTAAGAAAAATCAAACAAGAGATTGGCCTCGACATCACTATAGAAGAAAAGCTAGGAGAGAATGAATATGTGGCAAGTCATCCAGAAACAGGCAAGAGCTTGAAGAAAGTCGTTTACTTCCTCGGCCACAGCGAATACAGAGAACTAGTTCTTGAAGAGTCAGGTGGGCTTGACGGAGTTAGATGGTTTGAGATTACTGAAGTTCCAGATCTTCGTATTTATAACGACATAATTCCGCTTATTGCAAAAGCAGTGGAAATAATAAGTAGTAGAAAGTTATAAAGTTTATAAAGTAGAAAGTTATATGATAAACAAAACAATAGATTTCTCTGCTTTTGAGAAAAAAACAAAAATAGTTTTCAAGGATAAGAATCTGCTTAAGCAGGCTTTCATTCATCGTTCATACATAAACGAAAATTCTGGAGTATCAATGTCGCACAACGAACGACTCGAATTTCTGGGGGATGCTGTCCTTGAACTCATTGTCACAGATTTCTTATATAAGAAATTCCCTACTCATACTGAAGGAGAATTAACTGCGCTTCGCTCTGCTCTCGTAAACGCCGTCACAATTTCAGAAGTTGCTTTAAGCCTCGGAATGAATGATTACCTTTTACTTTCCAAGGGAGAAGCAAAGGACGCAGGAAAAGCTCGCCAATATATACTAGCGAACACATATGAAGCCTATATCGGCGCGATGTACCTTGATCAAGGAGTAAAGCAAGTAGAAGAATTTTTGAAGAAGGACCTACTACCCAAAATAGATGAAATAGTGAACAAGAAGCTTTGGCGTGATGCTAAATCGCTCATACAAGAAAAGGCGCAAGAGTTTGTCTCAGTTACTCCTGCTTATAAAGTTTTACAAGAGGCTGGACCTGACCACGATAAGCATTTCACTGTAGGTATTTTCTTTGGTGGAGAGATGATAACATCAGGCAAGGGAAAATCTAAACAGGAAGCAGAGCAGAAGGCAGCTGAGGCGGCATTAAAATTAAAAAATTGGCTAGACTAGATAGAGCGAATCATGAGATTAAAAACATTAGAAGTAAACGGCTTTAAATCATTTTCCCAGAAAACTGTTCTGGAGTTTGAGAATAGTATTGTCTGCGTGGTTGGGCCCAATGGATCTGGGAAATCCAATGTCGTAGAAGCTTTTCGCTTTGTTCTGGGAGAGCAGTCGATGAAGTCAATGCGTGGAAAGAGCGGAACAGATTTAGTGTTCAAAGGTTCAAAGAATTTGCCGAAAGGAACGCGCGCGACCGCAACAATTTATTTTAATAATACAGACAAAGTTTTTAAACTTGAAAACGAAGGAGGAGAAAATATAAATCTTAATTACGATACCATTAGTATATCTAGAGAAGTTTTCTCAGACGGACTAAATAAATATATTTTAAACGGAACTGAAGTAAGACTGAAAGATATTCACAATCTTTTAGCTTCGGTCAATATCGGGTCATCTGGGCACCACATAATTTCTCAAGGTGAGGCGGACAGAATCCTAAATGCTAACCTGAAAGACAGACGAGAGATTGTGGAGGATGCACTAGGGCTTAAAATTTATCAATACAAAATCAGAGAAAGCGAGCGTAAGCTGGAGCGTACGAACGAAAACATGAAAGAAGTAACGCTACTTCGCAGAGAGAATGCGCCACACTTAAATTTCTTGAAGAAACAAGTTGAAAAGTTCGAAAAGGTGAAAGAGCTTCAGGTAGACCTAGAGAAACTTTTTTACACGTATCTAAACAGTGAAAGTCATTATTTGGAAGAAGAGAAATCAAATCTCGGTGCAGATAGAAAAAAGATTTCGGCAGAGCTTGAGCAGGTTACCTCAGAGATTACAGAAGGAGAAGAAGAAAATTCAGAGAAAGGGAATAAGAAAATTGAAGAATTGAAAATAGTCGAGCAGAAGGCAAACGAAGTCCGCAGGCTGAAAGGTGAGATAGAAAGAAAGCTGGGACGAATAGAGGGAATGATCGAGATGGAGGAGAGAAGGAAACTGGAGAAGGCTGAAGTTGTGGAAATTTCTGGCGAAGAGATAAAAGCAATAATAGACGAAATAAACGGGTCAATTGACTTGGCGCTTTCTGGGCAGAGTATGGACGAAATTAAGCCGATACTAAAGAGGATAAAAGATACATTAACTCGATTTAACAGAGAGACTAATCAAGTAAATAATCAATCTGAAATAGCATTACTTAAAAAGAGCCAAGATTCGGTAATGGCCGAAATGAAAGAAATTGAAAACGAAGAAAAGAAAATAGCACAGAACATCGAGACCCTAAAGCAGGAAATTAACAAAGAGATGGAAGTTCTGCGTGACAAAGAAAAAGAAAAATTCAAATTCAAAGTTCGTGCCCAAGAGCTCTCTTCTGCGCTTGAGCTCGTAGCGATAAAAGAAGGCAATTTGAGAAACAGGCTCGAAGCATACGAGAGCGAAATTAAACAAGCAGTCGCACTCATTGGAGAGCAGATTTTAGACTTCAAAAATAAGATTAAAGAAGAAGAAGGGAGCCCAAGAGAAAATCAAGACGACAATCAAGAGGATTTGAAAAGGAAAATTGAAAGAATAAAGATTAAGCTTGAGGATGCGGGTCTTGGAAATGGCGCAGAAGTCTTAAAGGAATTCGAAGAAGTTTCTGAGAGGGATAATTTTCTCGCCAAGGAACTGGAAGATTTACAGAAGAGCATGGAGTCGCTAGTGAAACTTATTGCAGAGCTCAAGGAGAAAATCGATATAGAATTTAAACAAGGAGTCAAAAAGATCAATGTTGAATTTCAGGAATTTTTCTCGTTAATGTTCGGCGGAGGGGAAGGGAAGCTCAATATTGTTCTACCTAAAAAGAAGAAATCTAAAGAAGAGCACAAAGAAGATGAAGAAGGAGTTGAAGATTTTGAAGAAGAGGAGGAAGAGACCGAGCAAGAGGGAATAGAAATAAATGTTTCGCTTCCACATAAAAAAGTTAAAGAACTTCACGCTCTTTCAGGTGGCGAGAGATCTCTTACCTCTATCGCGCTACTTTTTGCAATGTCTCAAGTAAATCCGCCGCCATTTTTAGTCCTCGATGAAACAGATGCAGCTCTTGATGAATCAAATTCTCGCAAATATGGCGACATGCTAGAAAAACTCTCAAAGCATTCTCAGCTTATTGTGGTAACACATAACAGGGAGACAATGTCTCGTGCCGGAGTTCTCTATGGAGTAACGATTGGCTCAAACGGTGCCTCGAAACTTCTCTCAGTAAAGTTCGAAGAAGCAACTGCTATTGCGAAATAGTAGTTGCCGGCGCTGCAAATTTAACTTTCTCTTCTTTACCCAAGATCAATTTGTCAGGTTGGAAAGCGGAGTTTAATTTCGATATATTTTTTTGCACTGACATTGAGCCATCTCTATTTAATTTGATCTGGAGTAACATTCCTTGCATGGTGTTTGCAGAGAATTTCTGATCGAAGATGAAGTTGCCAAGAGAGTAGGCGATGTAGCTATTTTTATACACTTCTGTATCTTCTATAACATGTGGATGAGCCCCTATAACTATTTTTGCTCCATCGTCTACTGCCTGCCGCGCCAGGAATTCCTGTCTAGCATTATGTTTAGTTTGATACTCTTCTCCGAAATGGAAAGCAACAACAAGGTAGTCCACTTGGCTTGCCGCGTTTTTAACAATGTCATCAAAGTTTGGATCGCTTGCCAAGAGCACGCCTCCTTGGTCAGCTCTTGCTCTCATAAAGTTTGGTCCCTTATCAGAGAAAGCCAAGAAGCCAATTTTCATTCCATATTTTTCAATTATTGCTGGTTGTTTCGCTTCTTCGTAATTATTTCCGCCTCCAGTATATGTTATTTCATTTTCTTTCAATCGTCCTAATGTATCGAGGTATGCATTTAGCCCCCAGTCGCCGACGTGATTATTTGCAAGAGAAAGAACGCTTATTCCCGCGCCCTTAAGAGCTGGAATTACAGCAGGATCCATTCGGAAAGAATATAAACTTCCTCCGTCTTTGCCTTGGTCCGATGCTGTACCTTCGAGGTTTGCAAAAACAATGTCAGATTTTTTCAAAATTCCTAATTTTGAAAATAAGGCGGAGTAGTCGCCATTGAAGTTTTTAAGAACAGAATTTTTAACGCCGCGATCGAGCATAATATCTCCACCAAAAGTCATAGTTACGAAATCAGGATCCGTGATTTCCGGAAGACCATTCTGCAGTTTTACCCATGCGTATTTAGCATCTGCTTCTCCTCCATAGAAAATATTACTTTTTAAATATTTCAGAATACTTTGTACATCTTTGTATCTGTCAACGCTATGAAGAAGTACAATAGCAACTGGTCTGACATTTGACTGTAGAAGGGGAGCAGAAAACATTGATATTACAGTTTCTTGGGCGGGATTGGTATATCCGCTTTTTCCTCCTATGTATCCATCCTGTTCTAAGAATTGAGAGATGTTTGACCAGCTATGCTTCTTGTTCACGAAGCTACGCATGTTAGTGATTTTAATCAGATCTGGCTTCTGTTGGTTTATATACCCTGTAAGCTTAAATAAATCTGTGACGGTTGACTGATTTTTAGAAGTTAGTCCGCTTGGGTCAGAGTACGAAGTTTGAGCCATCTTCAGTGACGCTGCTACCTGGTTCATCTTTTGCAAGAAAGTGTCACGTCCAAAGTGTTGAGCGATGGCCTCAGCTGCGTCGTTGCTTGACTCCAGTAGTAGAGGATATAAAAGGTCTGTAGTTTTAATCTTTTCTCCAGCATAGAGCCCACCGTTCTGGCCTTCTGTAGCGACTGCATTTTTTGTAACAGTAGTTATGTCACCCGACTTCGTTATGTCAGAAGTTACCAGTGCGGTCATTAACTTAGAGACTGAAGCTATTGGCAGTTTTTGATCAGGATTTCTAGACATAATAATTTCTCCGGTATTAAGATCTCCTACCAGGAACGCCTGAGCGGAGATTTTTAGTTTATTGTTTAGTGCTTTGCTGAAATAAAAATATTTTGGCTGTTCTAAAGCCACGGGCGCTGGCGCTTTCGGAAGCCCAGCCTGAGCATCGATAAAAGACTGAAGAATGTTGGTCACATTTTCCTCGGGGTGAAAGATCTTTTTTAGGTTAATATTTTGGAAGCCAAAAGAAAAAATCAGCACAACCATTATACCTATTAGCATGCAGAAAACAGCCCAAAGAATTATCTTTAGCTTTTCTTTGTTTTGTTTTTTATTTTGTGAATTCATTTTCTATTCTTTTATACTAAAATATAATCTATCGTTTTTCTTTCCAAGTCAACGCCCCGGACTTTTATTTTAACTTTATCTCCGAGCCTATACTTCTTTTTCTTTTTTTGTCCAATCAATTCTAGCTTTTTTTCATTAAAAATATAGAAGTCATCTGCCATATCCCGAACCTTTATCATCCCTTCGCATTTCGTTTCTATTTCTTCAACATACATGCCCCATTCTGTCATTCCGCTTATTACTCCCTCGAATTTTTCTCCTGTGCGCTTGGACATGTATTCTACTTGTTTGTATTTAATAGACGATCTTTCTGCATCTGTTGCTCTTTTTTCTTGGTCGGACGCGGTGCGTGTTAATCTTTCATAAACCTTTTCTTTTTCGTGAAGTTTTTCTTTTGCGGTCTTTTTCCCCTGCAGTTTGTCCATAAGCATTCTGTGCACCAATACATCCGGATAGCGTCTAATAGGGGAAGTGAAGTTCGTATAAGATTTAAAAGCTAAACCATAATGCCCAATATTTTGGGTCGAATAAATTGCTTTTGCCATAGAGCGTATGACTGCTCTCTGAACTGTATCTTTCATTGTGTCTGGTAATTTAGCTAATATATTATTTATGTGATGAGTGGGAATATTTCCGTCAATCAATGAAACTTTATGTCCCAGGCTTCTTAAAAAGAACGCCAGATCTTCCATTTTCTCCTTGCTTGGCAAGTCGTGGACCCGGTATACGAATACATCATCTTGGATTTTGTGGTGGCCATGTTTACTTTTACCTTTTACCTCGCCCGTGGCCGGTCTATGGCCGAGGGA